>CALLJA010000518.1 GCA_938008865.1 uncultured Anaerolineales bacterium | reverse complement strand
CCCATCCGTGCCCTGGCGCGAAAGCTCACATTCCTGCCCCAGAAAAGTGTGGCGCGTGGTATGGTCCCGCACCGACGATCCGACGCTGATGGAGAGAATCTTCTTCATTGGAAACCTCTGACGATTGGATGTGCTGACTCGCGAAATATAACCCCGCCGCGCTGAAATGGATGTCTGGCAAGTATTTTGGGCCACCGATTTCACGGATGAACACGGATTTTTGGGAGTGTCTAAAGAGTGGGCTGAGAACCACCCCACCACGGAATTAGACACTCTCTGATTTTTTAAAAGAGCAAATCCGTGAAAATCAGTGTAATCCGTGGCAAAGAAAAGCCTCACATAGTTTTGCAGGTGGTCTATTGTATAATCCGCTCGATGACCTCGAAATGGAAAGATGTTCTCCTCTACTTGGGCCTAGCGCTGGCGCTGTTGATCCCGCGCCTGCCCGGGCTGGATTCCTTCGCCACAGGCGACGAGCCCTACTGGCTGAGCATGGGCGCGAACTTTTATTACGCGCTCGGTCAGCGTGAATTCCAGAACACCATCTACGAATATCAGCCCGCCGTGACCACCATGTGGGAGGTGACAGCCGCGATGCTGGCCTACTTCCCCGAATATCGCGGCCTGGGGCAGGGCTACCTCGAATTCGAAAAGGGCGTGCTCGACCCGTTCATGCTGGAGCACGGCAAGGACCCGCTGATCCTGCTGCGCGACGCGCGCTTCATTCAAGTAGTGACCATCACCGCGCTGCTGTTGACCGCGTTCTACCTGCTGCAAAAGTTACTCGACCGTCGGCTGGCGGCCTTCGCCATCCTGCTGGCGGGCTTCGACCCGTTTTTCCTCGGCCAGTCGCGCCTGCTCGACCACGAAGCCCTGCTGGCCTGCTTTGTGCTGATTTCAATTCTCGCGCTGGCGGTCTATCTGTTCCAGGGACGCAGGTTCATTTATCTGCTCGTCTCTGCTATCGCCGCGGGATTGGCGCAATTGACCAAGTCCTCGGCGGTCGCGGTGTTGGCTCCCATCGGATTGCTGTTCCTGTTCGACCTCTTTCAACGCCGCGCTGCGTGGAAGCAGGCCTTGCTCGACGCCTTCAAGACCTTTGTCTTGTGGTTCCTTGCCCTGGCCTTGACCTACTTCCTCTTCTGGCCTGGGATGTGGGTGGCGCCCGCCAAGATGCTTGGCAACGTCTACGGCAACGCCTTCAGCTATGCCTTTCAGGGTGCGCGCGTGATCGCGGTCGAGGATGCCGAACCTGCCGCCGCAGGGCTGGATACGAACCTCGGCAGTTTTGTCCAGTTAACGGGCGACCTGT
>CALLJA010000517.1 GCA_938008865.1 uncultured Anaerolineales bacterium | reverse complement strand
CCGTCGCGTCGCGAGAGCCGTCGTTCACATAAATGAAATGAAAGTCGTAGGGAAGTCCTTGCAGGGCAGCTGAAATACGGGCATGGGTTTGCTCCACCACACCCGCTTCGTTGAAGACTGGAATGACTAGATCAACTGTCGTTTTTGGGTTTTGAGACACGCCTTTTCTCCGATGGAGAAAAATTGTACCACGCGGACCCACCTGGAAACTCACCACGAGAGCACGGAGAACACAGAGCTTTTTTGTTTTTCTCAGTGAGCTCCGTGTCCTCCGTGGTAAATTTTTCTAAAATTTGAATTGCAGGATGGCGTCCACGATGCGTTCGAGGTCTGCGCCGCCCAGATTGTTGTAGAACGGCAGGCGCACGAGTTGGTCGCTGATGCGCTCGGTAACGGGACAATCCCCTACCTCGCCGCCGAACTTGCGTCCCATATCCGAGAGGTGCAGCGGCAGGTAGTGGAAGACCGAATAGATGTCCTGCTCGCGCAGGTACATGATGAAGCGCTGACGCGTGTCAAGGTCGGGCAGGAGCAGGTAGAACATGTGATAGGCCTGCTCGGTGTGCGCGGGGATAGTCGGCATCTGCGCGCCGTTCTTTTCAGCCCACTCGCCCAGATATTGATGATAGAAATCCCACACGTGCTTGCGATGCGACTGGATGCGTTCGCGCTGTTCGAATTGGGCATACAGAAATGCCGCCAGCAGGTCCGAGGGCAGGTACGAGGAACCGAGGTCGACCCAGGTGTACTTGTCCACCTGGCCGCGGAAGAAACGGGAGCGGTTGGTGCCCTTCTCGCGCAGGATTTCGGCGCGCTCGGCCAGTTCTGCATCGTTGATGAGCAGCGCCCCGCCCTCACCGCTGGTGAAGTTTTTAGTCTCGTGGAAGCTCTGCGCGGCTAGTTTGCCGAAGGTGCCGAGGTATTTCCCTTTGTATTTTCCGAACAGTCCATGCGCGTTATCCTCGACGACCGCCAGGTTATGACGATCCGCGATCTCAAGGATGGCGTCCATCTCGCAGCCAACCCCCGCATAATGTACGGGGACCACAGCGCGGGTCTGCGGCGTGATGGCCGCCTCCAGTTTGGATTCGTCGAGGTTAAGGGTGTCGGGGCGCACATCCACGAAGACGGGTTTCGCGCCGCGCAGCACGAAGGCGTTGACGGTCGAGACGAAGGTGAAGTCGGGGATGACGACCTCATCGCCTGGCTGGATGTCGAGCAGCAGCGCCATCATCTCCAGCGCGTGCGTGCCCGAGGTAGTCAGCAGGGCTTTGGCCAGGCCCAACTCCTTTTCGAGAAAGGCATGACACTTTTTTGTGAACGCGCCGTCACCTGAGATGTGTCCGCTCTCGATGGCCTGGCGCATGTATTCCATCTCGCTGCCGACCAGGATGGGACGGTTGAAGGGAATGAAGTCTGGCATCAGTCGATCCATTTATGGAAAGAGTGGCGGGCATCGCTGAGCACGCGCCAGCCCACCTTGGCAAAACCGAATTGCACGCCATAGTTATTGACATGCGTAGGGCCGTCGATCATGTCTACAAGGCCCGAGAGGGACTGCATGCCCGCATAGGTCAGCGCGGTGAACAGGCCTTTGCCGTGGAAATCGGGGTGGATGCCCGCGATGCTGTAATGCCCCACACGGACCTTGAGCTGGCTCTCGGCTTGCGAGGGGCGCTTCCAGGTCGAAAAGCCGACGATCCTGCCCTCGAACAGCGCCAGGTGTACCCAGTCGGCGTAACCGTCCAGGGAAGAGCGCATCCATTGCTCATAGGCCCGGGTGGCCAGGTCGCGGCCCAGGCGTTCGTCGGCGTGATAGCGGCCGAAGTGTTTGCGAAAGGAGACGCCCGCCACCGCCGCCAGTTCGTCGCGGTCGGCAGGTGTGGCCAGCCGCAGGCTGACCCCGCTGGGCAGCGCGGGCAGCGGCAGCGAGGCCAGCGGCTTGCGGCGGAAATCATAGTTGCAATCCACCATCGTATCCATCAATTGAAAACCGCGCGACTCGAGCGCGTGGATGCAGGTCAGGTCGTCGGTGTAGGTTTTGCCGAGCAGGAACTGCGTTCCGCGGGATGCAGCGTCCTGGATGGCGTGGTCGAGCAGGGCCTGGGCGACCTGTAATTTGTCGGGCGCGGACCCATCCACGACATAGGTGTTGATGGCGGCAGCCTTTCTGCCAAACAGGTCAGTCTCCCAGGGGTTGTCGGCATACACCAGCAGCCCCAGCGGAGACCCTCCACGGGCGGCAAAAAAAGCCCGCGCAGTGGAACCAGCCGCCAGGTTTGCAATGGCGCGGGACCAGAATTCCGTCAGGTCGGGTCCCAGTTCCCTAGCAAGGTAGCGCATCGGCTGAAAGTTGTTGGCCGCCAGCAGCGGCGTAAGCGCGTCCAGGTCTTCAGCGCGCAGGGGTTGGATGTCAATGGATGGTTTCATCAGTTGGAGTCCGTTATTCTTCCCGCACGACATACGGCGGCTGGCCCATCGAGTGGGTGTAGATGCGCGCCAGGTACTCGCCCATGATGCCGAGCGCGAACAAGGTCGCGCCCGAAAAGATGGCGATCACCGAAGCCAGGAACGGGAAGCCTGGAATGCTGTAGCCGAGCAGCAGGAAGCGGCCCAGCACGTAGGCCAGCACCCCCAGCCCGAACAGCGTAAAAAGAAAGCCGACCATGCTGGCGGCGCGCAGGGGCAGGGTGCTGAAGCCCGTCAACATGTTCATAGCCAGGCTGAGCAGCTTGCGAAAGGTGTAAGTAGAAGTACCCGCCGCGCGCGCGTCCTGGCGGACGGTGACGGCTGCAAAGCGGGCCGCGCCCCAGGTCAGCAGCACGTCCACGAACACGGACGGGCTGGCGTAGTGCGCGAACGCATCCCGCGCCGAGGTGCGGAAGGCGCGAAATGGGCTGACCTGCCAGGCCACCTGGTTGCCCATCACCCTGCGCAGCATCAGGCGGATGACGTGCGAGGCCAGGCTGCGCCACAAGTTCTGGCGCACCTGTTGGGGCGCACCGTAGACCACGTCGAAGCCTTCGCTCAATTTCGCCAGCAACAGGGGCATCTCTTCGGGCGGATTTTGCAGGTCGTCGTCGAGCGTGACCGTCACCTCATAACGCGCCGCGCGGATGCCGCATAGCGTGGCGTTGTGCTGTCCGTAATTGCGCAGCAACTGCACGCCGCGCACCCAGCCCTGCCCGCGCGCGAGGCGCTGGATGACCTCCCATGAGTTGTCGGGGCTGCCGTCGTTGACCAGGATCAGTTCGTATCGTTCAGCGACTTGCGGGAGCACCGCCCCCACACGCTGGACGAGCGCATCCAGTGTCTCTGCGCCTTTATAGACAGGGACGACCACGGAAATATTCATAGGGGGCGATTGTACCAAAACGCTATAGCAGGACCCCATGCCTGTCGGCCAGTATCGACAGGGTGCGCGCCGCCTCGGCCTGTTTGTGCTCTGCATCCCAGCCGAGCGCCTCACCCGCCGCATCGGCAAGTTCGTCCAGGTTCTCGCGCGTCAACATGCCGAGTTTGGCCAGTACCGACCGCCGCAGCAGCAGGTCATCAAGGTGGATGACCTTTTCGTTGAGGACCACAAAGGCGATCTCGCGGCGCGTGGCGCCTGGCATACTTTGAAGCGGCTGGTCTGGCGCGCGGCGCATCGAATCGGCCATGGCTTCCAGGCGCGTGCCGTAACGCATGAACAGGTACGAGATGTGCTCCACGGGCAGGCCCGTCCAGGCAGAGAGACTCTCGATGCGGCGTTTCAACTCCTCCTCGTTGCGCGGGTAGCCGCGTCCGCCGCCGATGGCCAGGGATTCGGTGCCCTTCTGGCGCGTCTTTCCCAAAAAGTCCAGGGCCTTATCGGTGACCTGCGCGGCAAAGGCGCGGAAGGAGGCCCATCGGCCGCCGATCAGCGAATAGATCGGGAAGGACAACCCCGTCCACTCGCCGCTGATGACCTGGATACTGTGGCTGCGGCGGCTACGTTTGATGGCTTTGAGGTTGCCATGCTCGAGCGGACGCACGCCCGCAAACTTGAAGACAATCTGCTCGCGCGAAATCTGGATGGTGGGGAAGAGACGCTCGACCATGCCGAGGAAGGTGTCCACTTCGGTATCGGTGCAGCGCACGTCGTCGGGGGTGTCCACGGGCAGGTGCGAGGTACCGATCAGGACACGCTCGTAGAACGGCTGGATCAACATGATGCGGCCTTCGCCGTTCTCGAAGAGGAATCCGCTCCCGCCCAGGGCAGCCAGCAGTTCGGGATGGTCGAGCACGATGTGCGACCCCTTGACGCCGCCGATGAAACGGGTGGCGTGCCCGATCTTCTTGTTGACATTGTCGATCCACGGGCCCGCCGCGTTGATGACCAGCTTCGGGCGCACATCGTACACGTCGTCGGTCAGTTCGTCGCGCAGCATGAGGGTATCTTCGGCCCCCGCGATCATGCTGACGTAGTTGAGCGCGTGCGCGTTCGGGTTCTCGGCCTCGGCGTCCAGCAGGAGTTCGAGGGCCAGCCGTTCGGGGCTGAGAATGAGTCCGTCGCGGCAGGCGGCGGTGGCGACGGCGGCAGGGTTCAGGTCCTTCCATTTTGCCAGCGACGCCGCGCGTCCGCGCACAACCGAACGGGCCCCACCCGTGAGGGAGTCGTACAGCCGCACGCCCATGCCCACCACGGTCGCCCCGCGCTCGACGGGACGGTCCGCCAGGTGCAGGAATTTGAGCGGCGCGTCCAACAGTCCGCTGAAATGTCCAAAAGACGGCAGCGTGACCGTCTGCGGCCTGACCAGGTGCGGCGCATTCTGGATCAACCGGTCACGCTCCAGGGCCGCCTCGCGCATGAGGCGCAGTTCGCCGTGTTCGAGGAAACGCAACCCGCCATGGGCCAGGTGCGAAGAAGCCGCCGACGCGCCCGAGCAGAAATCGCCGCGGTCCACCATCAGCACGTCCACGCCGTTGAGTGCCAGGTCGCGGAAGACGCCGATGCCGTTGATACCCGCGCCGACGATCAGCACGGAGACGTTCGGTTTGGCTTTCAGGGCAGAGAGGATTTCCTGTCGGTTCATGTCCACATCCAATCGGGTCGAAGGCAGCGGCCCCTGCAGGTCAGGGGGCGGGATGGCTTTATTGTAAAACAAAATTGGGCGGGAAAGAAAAAGTCCCCGCCTCGCGGCAGGGACTGGAACGGACGAAAAACGGGCTAGGCTTCGGCCGGTTTCTCTTCGGTCTCTTCCACTTCCTCGTCATCCTCGATGTCCATGATACCGTTGAAGTAGTTGTAGGCCAGCACGGCCAGGGTGGCGCCGAGCAGCGGCCCGACCACGTACACCACATACAGGAATGGGCTGGACAGGCCGAGGGCGGTGTCGGGCGAGGTGAAGATGGCCACGCCGACGGTGCGGGCCGGGTTGAGCGACGCGCCCGTGAAGATGCCGCCAGTCAACAGGGCGGCAGCGTAGGCCAGGCCATAGACCAGTCCGCCCACGCCCTCACCCTTGGAAGACATTACGCTCTGCATGTAGGTGGCGACCAGCACAAAGGTCAGGATGGCTTCGAAGAGCATGGCCATCATGAAGGTCTGGATATAGGTAGGAGACAGGGCCACGCTGGGGCTGGTGAGCGCGCCGATCGAAGCGCCGCCATCCAGGGTTGCGCCCAGCGATTTCAGCACGTAATCGAGCAGGAAGGCGGCCAGGATGGAACCCAGGAATTGAGCCAGCCAGTATTGCAGGGCATCCAGCCACGACAGCCTGCCGTTGAGGGCCATTGCAAAGGTGACGGCCGGGTTGGCCTGTCCACCGGAGACCTTGCCAAAAATGTAGGTGATGACAGCCAGCGTCAGGCCGCCAGCCAGGGCGGTCCCCACCACCCCGCCGCCCGCGCCCGCCACGATACCGGCCGACGCGACCACAAAGACCAGGACGAACGCGCCGAGGAACTCGGCCAAAATCTCTTTCGGCTTGAACATGAAAACGTACTCCTCTCAAATATGGTGAAGATTATGGCTTGCACTGGCCGAGATCGCCGCCGCTTGCACTGCCGGCCAAACCAGCGCCTTATTATATCCTGATTGGGGTACGCAAAAGTGAGCGTCTTTGGGACGGGCCAAATCTGTGCAGAGCCTGGAACTTGCGCGCCAACGGGGCCGTCAAAATAGGACAAGTGGACTGGACTCTCACGTCGAGTTTCCCGTAT
>CALLJA010000516.1 GCA_938008865.1 uncultured Anaerolineales bacterium | reverse complement strand
TTGGCAAGCAATGCACGCCCGAAAATCCGCTCGGCGCGACGATGGTCTCGTCTGAAGGTGCGTGCGCGGCGTATTATAAATATAAGAGAGTAGAGGAGTAGAGAGTAGTGATTGGTAAGTGGTAATTACCATTTACCAATTACCATCTACTAAAAAAGCCTCATGACAGATGACACTATAAACCTCGAAGGCGCAGTTTGTGCGCCGCCTTTGCCGCATAACGAACAGATCGTGATGGGACACGGCGCGGGCGGACGCATGAGTCACCAGTTAATCCAGAAGGCCTTCGTGCCTGCGTTCCAGAATCCCGCCTTGCAGCAGGGAGATGATGCGGCGCTGGTCGAGCCTGACGGGCTGCGACAGAAACTGTCGATCAGCACCGACGCGCACGTGGTCTGGCCGTTGTTCTTCCCTGGCGGCGACATCGGCAAGCTGGCCGTGTGCGGCACGGTCAACGATGTGGCCATGCTGGGCGCGAAGCCGCTCTATCTGACGGCTGGTTTCATCCTCGAGGAGGGCCTGCAAATGGATACCCTAAAACAGGTAATCGAATCCATGCGGCAGGCGGCGGAGGAAGCGGGCGTGCAGATCGTGGCAGGCGATACCAAGGTCGTGCAAAGAGGCAAGGCCGATGGCCTGTACATCACCACGGCAGGCGTGGGCGTGGTGCGCGAGGGCGTGAATGTCAGCGGCGCGAATGCCAAACCTGGCGACGTGGTCATCCTCTCGGGTAGTATCGGCGACCACGGCATCGCCGTCCTTGGCGCGCGCGGTGAGCTGGGATTTGAATCCAGCCTGCAGAGCGACGTGGCACCACTCAATCATTTGATCGCGGCCATGCTGGATGCCAGCCCGAACGTCCACGTGCTGCGCGATCCCACGCGCGGCGGACTGGCCACCACGCTCAACGAGATCGCGGGTCAGTCGGGCGTGGGCATCATCCTCCATGAGGAGTCCATCCCTGTGCATGCCGAGGTCAATGCGGCCTGCGAGATGCTGGGCTTCGATCCGCTGTACGTGGCGAACGAGGGCAAGCTGATCGCCATCGTGGCGCGCGAGGATGCGGAGAAAGTATTGTCCGCGATGAAGCAAACCCGTTACGGCGAAGGGGCAGTGGTCATCGGCGAGGTGGCTGCCGAACCCAGGGGGCGCATCCTGCTCAAGACCGCGCTGGGCAGCACCCGCGTCGTGGATATGCTGGCGGGCGAGATGCTGCCGCGCATCTGCTGAGTGCTTGTGAGGAAAATGAATGGACTCTGCCCATCGGCAGAGTCCGTTTTGTTTGGCGGGACCAGGTTAGGTCCAGTGGGGATTAGGCAAAGCCTTCGCGCTGGGCGATCCCAACGATGACTTGGCGCTGGTCGGCAGTCAACGGGGCGTATTCCGAGTTTTCGCGGGCCGTATTGCGATTCTCCACGAGCAGGATGCTGGCATCCTGCGATAGCAGCACGCTGTGCCAGGCATTTTGCTTGACGTTGTACAGCTTGCCAGGTTCCATTGCCTGCGGGTGGACGCCGTCCAGGGTGGGGCCATTGCCACCCATCAGCAGGGTGGCGCGTCCATTCAACAGCACGAAGACCTCGTCGGTTTTGACGTGGCGCTCCATCTGCTGGATGCGGTCTGGCTGGAGTTCGTCGATGTAGCGCAGGATGGCCACACGCCAGTCGTTGAAGTCGATCAGCGGCTGGTAGCCGATGCCGTCGAAGAATTGAATATCGAGCACGTTCTTATCCATGTTGCCTCATTTTCCCAGCCAGGCTTCGACCTGGTGTTCGCCCGCAGACAAATCGGCGGGGATTAAGTTTCCTTGAACGGCGGCCCCGTCCACGGTCAGTTTGACGACGCCCTGGCAGACGTGCTCAGGGTTGTGGACGACGATGCGCAGCGTCCGACCTCGGAACTGGCGCGTCGCTGAGAAGCCATCCCACGCGGATGGGATGCACGGGTCGAGACGCAGGCCATCGGCTTCGGGGCGGATTCCCAAAATGTACTGTGTTGCGCTGAAGTAGCTCCACGCGGCGGCGCCCGTCAGCCAGGCGGTGCGGGTGTTGCCCGCGCGCGGCGAGTAGGTGGAGTAGGTGGTCTGGGCCTGCACGTACGGCTCGCACTGGCGGACTTCCGCTTTGGTGTTGTACGCGGCAGGCATGGACGCGCGCAGGTACTCGTAGGCGCGGTCGCCATGACCGAGCATGCACTCGGCCATGATGCCCCAGCCCTGGGTGTGATTGAAGATGCCCGCGTTCTCCTTGATGCCCGGGTTGAAGACCACGGCCCGCATCACGTCGATGGGCGTCTTGACGAAGGGCGGGGCGGAGAGCATCAGGCCGTAGGGCGTGGCAAGCTGCCTGTGGACGGTCTCCATGCTGCGCGCGGCCTGTTCGGGCGTGGCCGCATTGCTGAGCACTGACCATACCTGCGTGTTGAGATAGACCTGGCCTTCAGTGTAATTTTTCGTGCCATAGACCGTGCCGTCCTCGCCGATGGCCCAGATGAACCAGTCGCCGTCCCAGGCGATGGCCTGAATGGCGGCATCCAGCTTTTCGCGCTGAGCGAAGGCCCAGTCCGCTTCGGCGGGCCGACCGAGCTTCTGCGCCACCTCGGCGTAGACCGTCAGCCCGAGGCGCACTTGAAAGGCGACGAACAGGCTCTCGCCGTAATAGCC
>CALLJA010000515.1 GCA_938008865.1 uncultured Anaerolineales bacterium | reverse complement strand
CGAGGCCGGCGACATCCACGTCACCGTCAGCGTGGGGGTGGCGCAATACCACATCGGACAGGAAGACTGGCAGAAATTGCTGGCCCGCGCCGACTCGGCGCTCTACGACGCCAAGGCGGCGGGCCGCGACCGTTGGGCCTCGTCGGGGTGACGCTGCGCTCCTCCGCGCCAGCCTGCTAAACTCCGCCGCCTGAATTACAGGTAAAATAACCACATGCTCACAGCCCTGCTAAAAACCATGCGTCCGCGCCAGTGGACGAAGAACGTATTTCTCTTCGCCGCGCTGGTCTTCGACAAACAACTCTTCACTCTCGATTCCTTCCTGCGCACCCTGGGCGGATTCGCGCTCTTCTGCCTGGTCTCCTCTTCGGTCTATATCTTCAACGACCTGGCCGACATCGAAGCTGACCGCCAGCACCCGGTCAAGAAGAATCGCCCCATCCCTGCGGGACAGTTGCCCGTCGGCGCGGCCTGGGCGGCGGGCATCCTGCTTGTGGCGGCGTCGCTTGGGCTGGGTTACCTGCTCTCGCCCGCGTTTTCCGCCGTGCTCGGCGTCTACTTCCTGATCAACATGGCCTACTCGAAGTGGCTCAAGCACGTGCCCATCCTGGACGTGCTGATCATCGCCTCGGGCTTCGTACTGCGCGTCGGCGCAGGCGTTACCCTCATCCACGTGGAACGATTCTCGCCCTGGCTATACGTGGTGATGAGCCTGCTCTCGCTCTTCCTTGGCTTCGGCAAACGCCGCGCTGAACTGTCGCTGCTAGCCAAAGGCGCAGGCTCGCACCGCAAGGTGCTCGAAGGCTACACCCTGCCCCTACTCGACCAGTACATCATGATCGTCTCGGGCACCACCATCGTGGCGTATTCGCTCTACACCTTCTCGGCCCCCAACGTGCCCGAAAATCATAGCATGATGCTGACCATTCCCTTCGTGGTCTACGCCATCTTCCGCTACATGTACCTCGTGCAGGTCAAACAGGAAGGCGGCGCACCCGAAGAAGTGTTGCTGACCGACCGCCCCTTCCAGGCCGCCATGGTCCTGTGGGCCGCCAGCGTGCTCGTGATCTTCTACCTGTTCACCTAAAAACCGCATCCGATGACGACCTCTTCCGCGCCCGGCAAGATCATCCTGTTCGGCGAGCACGCCGTCGTGTACGGGCGGCCTGCCGTGGCGGCCCCCGTCACCCAGGTCCACGCAGACGTGGAGGTGGCGGATTCATCCCGCGCGGGGATCTGGATCCACTCCCCGGCCGTGGGTCTCGACGCCGAACTCAACACGCTGCCCTCCGACCATCCGCTGGCCGCCGTTATTCATAACCTGTTCTTCAGCCTCGGCATTTCCCCGTTCCCCTCGCTCGACATCACGATCCACTCCACCATCCCGGTCGCCTCGGGACTCGGCTCTGGCGCGGCTGTTTCGGTGGCGCTCACTCGCGCGCTTGCGGCCCATATTGGCCGTCCGCTGTCCGATGAACAGGTCAACGCCCTGGCCTATGAGATCGAGCGCCTGCACCACGGCACGCCCTCGGGCATCGACAACACCGTCATCACCTACGCCAGGCCTGTGTACTTCATGAAAGGCCATCCCATCGAAACGCTCAAGGTGGGCAGGCCGTTCACGCTGGTCATCGGCGACACGGGCATCCCCGCGCCGACCAGGCAATCGGTGGGCGACGTGCGCCGCCTGTGGACGAAGAACAACCTGCGCATGGAACAGGTTTTCGACGAGGTCGCGCAGATCTCACTGATGGCGCGCCGCATCCTCGAAAGCGGACAACCCGAGATGCTTGGCGACCTGATGAACCAGAACCATGCCTTTCTGCAAGAGATGACCGTCTCCTCGCCTGAACTGGATTCGCTCGTACGCGCGGCGCGCAAGGCGGGCGCACTGGGCGCAAAGATGAGCGGCGGCGGGCGCGGCGGCAACATGCTCGCGTTGGTCAC
>CALLJA010000514.1 GCA_938008865.1 uncultured Anaerolineales bacterium | reverse complement strand
GTATGCAGCGCGCCTTGATTAGAATATCGAGAGCACCCAGCGCGCCCTGGAACAGGTGCGCAATCTCTCGCTGGACCTGCGCCCGTCAATGCTGGACAAGGCAATTGCATGAATGCCATCATCGTAAACCCCCAAAATAATCTGTTTACGATCAACGAGTTACACAAGGGCTGTTCACAGAGGCCTTATTTGTGTAGTTTTCTGTCTTTTTGGGTGAGCCATGGAGACGGAAAACAAACTGCGGTTGGGGGACGTATTTGTCGGGATTCCTGATCCGCGGCAGAGCACGAAGGTGCAGCATGACTTGGTGGAGTTACTGGTGGTGGCTGTTTGTAGCGTCTTGGTTGGGGCCGATACCTTTGTCGAGATCGAACAATGGGCCAAGGATAATCTGGAGTGGCTCAGGCGTCATCTCAAACTGGAAAACGGGATTCCGTCCCACGACACCTTCGGACGGGTCTTCGCGATGATGGACGCGGTGGCGTTTGGCGCGGCCTTCCAGCGCTGGGTAAAGCAGGTTGTGCCGTCGCTGACGAAAGGCGAGGTGGTGGCCATCGACGGCAAGACCAGCCGGCGTTCCGGGGCGGTGGGCAGGACCCCCTTGCACTTGGTCAGCGCGTTTGCCGCGGGTGCTCGGTTAGTGTTGGGGCAACGCGCCACGGCCGAAAAGTCCAACGAAAAAACGGCCATCCCGGAACTCTTGGCGACACTGGCTTTGGAGGGCTGCATCGTCACCATCGATGCCATGGGCACCCAGCCGAACATCGCCCAAGCGATCCGGGATCGCGGCGCCGATTACATCCTTTCAGTGAAGGACAATCAACCCATTCTGGCCGACTCGCTACGGGATTTCTTTGACGCCTTCCAGGCGGCACCCGAGAAAACACCTCACCAATTCGACAAAGACGTGGATAAAAACCACGGCCGACTGGAGGAACGCCGCTGTTATGTCTTCGACCAACTCGACTGTCTGCATGCCCCGGAGCGCTGGCCCGACCTGAAGTCCTTCGCCGTGATCGCTTCCGAGCGCACCCTGAACGGCAAGACGACACTCGAACATCGCTACTACATCACCAGTCTGCGGCCAGATGCCGCACAACTCAATCACGCCGTGCGCCAACACTGGTCGGTTGAAACCAGCCTCCATTGGTGCATGGACGTCGTCTTCGCCGATGACCAGATGCGCGCTCGTACCGATCATGCCGCCCACAACCTCGCCGTCCTGCGCCATTTCGCACTCAATCTTATTCGCTACGCCCCCGTCAAGCGCAAAGGCGGTCTCAAAGTCCAACGCCTTCGTGCCGCTTCTTCCATTGACTACCGCGAACAACTCCTCGGTCTTCTATAAGATTCGTGCAATTGCCTTGGCTTGGGCCCTCGCTTGCCTTCAAACAGCGTTTTGGCCTGTTCCAGAATTTCC
>CALLJA010000513.1 GCA_938008865.1 uncultured Anaerolineales bacterium | reverse complement strand
ATGCCAACGTGAGGATGACCAGCCCAAGATGCCCGCGCCTGCTGTTTTCCATGAGTGTATTATAGTGACTTTATTTTTCTTTGTAAATTCATGAGGGGAGAATCCAATGAAATTCACCTTACAAAAAAGGAATGGATGCATTTGCATTCATTCCTTTTTTGTATGTTTAGGCCCGTTTCAGGAAGCGGACGATGGCGACGAGGACCACGCCTCCCAGGGCCGCCACGAGGATTTGGCCGAGGAAGCTGGTGGTTTGCAAACCGACCAATCCCGCGATCCAGCCGCCAACCAGGCCGCCCAGAAGGCCGATGACCAGATCGCCGATCAGGCCGAAGCCGCGTCCGCGCACCACCAGGCCAGCCAGCCAGCCTGCTACGATGCCCGCGATGATCCAAACGAAAAAATTCATGGGGAACTCCTCTGGTTGAGTGTCTTAATATCATCTGCGCAGATGACTTTAGCCCTTATAACACAAAGCGGACCTGGCTGCGAACCCCTTGAAGTACTATCGGCGGTTACATGCTCTTGCTTGCCACGGCGGATCCCGCCGCGGCGGACACGAGCAGGTTGATCAACCCGAAGCACAGGCTTGACTCAAAAACGGTATTGAACATTTGATTGGCCAGCTGCGTGAAGTCGGCTCCGCTGGCGGGGAGAAGGTTGATCATCAACACGGGCAGGAGGCCGCCCGCAATCTGTCCAAACAGGATGAAGATCCCCGCGATCCCGCCCGCCATCGAACCCGCGCGGATGGCGTTCTCACGGGTGGCAACGTTGGTGTAGCGCGCGGTCAGGAATCCCGCAGCGCTGCCTGCAATGACGGAGACAAAGAATCCGCCGCAGCAAAAGACGTTTCCAAAGGAAATGAAAAAGTTCGCGCCAAATGCGATCACGCCGACTCCCGCGCCGATTAGCAGGAGTCGCGCGGTATCGCTCAAGCCTTGGGTTTTGGGCGCGGATGGGGCAGGGGCAGCCGCCTCTTCAGCAACGGACGCTTGTTCGCGTGGAACCCCGATCAGGCTGGCCTGACACTTCGTGCAATACAGTTGGCTTCCTGAGTTGACTTCCTGGCATTGTGGGCAGGTGACGGTGTATCCCATGATCTGTTTCCTTTGATGTTTCTCCCATTTGAACGAAGCAAGCATACAGGAAAAGCGGCTTGCTGTCAAAGTCATTCTCTCCCTTTACCCTCCTTCGTGAACTTTGTGTCCTTCGTGTTTAGACTCTTTCCTGTTAATTACCGCAAGGCCCAATTACCACTCTCCACTTACCAATTACCAATTCCCAACCCCCAATGATAAAATACCCTCATGGATGAACCCACCCTGATCCACGACGCCCAACGCGGCAGTCTCGATGCCTTCAACACCTTGGTGCTTCATTACCAGGATACGGTCTTCAACACCGCCTTACGCATCCTTGGTGATGAAGACCAGGCCGCCGACGCCGCCCAGGAAGCCTTCATCTCCGCCTTCCGCAGTATTACTTCTTTCCGCGGCGGCTCCTTCAAGGCCTGGCTGATGCGCACCGTCACCAACGCCTGTTATGACGAATTGCGCCGCAAGAAGCGCCGTCCCACCACGCCGCTCGAGCCAGAGTTGGACGACGGCGACGAGATGGACTCCCCACGCTGGCTGGCCGACCCCAACTTCACACCCGAGCAGGCTGCCGAAGCCGACGAGGTCGAGCACGCCATCCAGCATTGCCTCGACGCGTTGCCCACCGACTTCCGCGCCGTGGTGGTGCTGGCTGACATCCAGGGCATGGACTATACCGAGGTGGCAGCCTCCGTCCGCGTGCCGCTTGGCACCATCAAGAGCCGCCTGGCCCGCGCCCGCCTGCGCCTGCGCGAGTGCCTGCAAGGCTTTGCGGAACTTTTGCCCGCTTCGTATCGTCTGGAAGGGGAAAACGCATGAAAACTCCCACCTTCCGCGACGTTGAACTGCTTTCGGCCTACCTGGATGGGCAACTGTCCCAGGCCGATGCTGTGCGCCTCGAGGCCCGCCTCAAAGCGGACCCCGACCTGCGCGCCGTCAAGGATGACTTGTTCCAGTCCCGCACCTTGCTGCGCAAACTGCCCCAGCGCCGCGCTCCTCGTAACTTCACCCTCACACCCAGGATGGCGGGCGTCAAAGCGCCCCTGCCGCGCGCCGTCCCTGCCCTGCGCTGGGCCACTTCCTTCGCCGCCTTCTTATTGTTCCTCTCGATGGCCGCCAATGCCCTCGCGCCTTCGCTCTCGTCCCGACCGATGGCGTATGGCATGGGCGGCGGCGGAGACGCGAGCGACCAGGCGCCGATGATGATGGCGGCGCCCGCCACAGAGGCCCCTGCCGCCACCGAAGCCCCGTTGATGGAAGCCGCCGCCACCGAACCCCCCGCTGCTACCGAAGCTCCTGCGTTGGCTCCCGCCCCCACCGAGGAGTATATGATCCCCGTTACTGGCGGTGGTGCGGAAGAAGCCCTGCCCACCCAGACTGCCCCTGCGCCTGATTCGTCCATGAAAGCCCTGTCTACTGAGGCGGCGCCCGCCCAGCCGAGCGAACTGCCCGCCCCAGAACCCCTCCGCGCGCCCATTCCGCTGACCTGGCAGATCGGCCTGCTGGTGGTGGCGCTCTCCACGGGCGGCCTGGCCTGGATCCTGGCCGAACTCGCCAACCAGTCATGGCGCAAGAAACTGAAGTAAAGTTCTGTCCGCGCTGCGGCGCGCCCGTGGACCACGCCGAACGTTTTGGCAGGATCCGCGCGGTCTGTCCGCAGTGCGGCTGGGTCCATTTTGCGGACCCAAAGGTGGCTGCGGCTGTCCTGGTCGAACGGGACGGCCGCGTGCTTTTGGTGCGGCGCGCCAACGAGCCCTATCGCGGCCTGTGGACCCTTCCTGCGGGTTTCGTGGACGCGGGCGAAGACCCCGCTGAGGCGGCTGCCCGCGAATGTTTGGAGGAAACAGGCCTGAGGGTCCGTGTGACGGGCGTGGTGGAGGTGGCGCCCGGGCGCGAGCATCCGCGTGGGGCTGATTTCATCCTGGTCTATGCCGCCGAGGTCGTGGACGGAAGCCTGGTCCCTGCCGACGACGCCGACGCCGCCGATTGGTTTCCCCGCGACGCATTGCCGCCGCTGGCCTTCCGCGCCACCCGCGTGGTGTTGGAGAAGAGATTTGGGGGCCAATAGACCAAAAGTAAGGTTGCCAGTCGGGCGCGCGTTTTATATAATGCCCGAAACTTTTCACTCGCCATAGAAGGAGAATGAATGAAGAAGCAAGCTTTCCATCGTCTGTTTGCGCTGGCGTTCGTGTTCATGTTCGTCAGCCTGGCCTGTTACGGCGGGGGCACGCCCACCCCGATCCCGCAGCCGCCGCAGCAGAACCTCCAGCCGACGCCCGTGCCGCAGCAGCCCCAGCAGCAGGACATCCAACCCACGCCCGAACCGCAGAACACGGGCGGCCTGGTCACCTTCACCGACCAGAACGACCACTATGCTATCGACGTCCCCAGCGACTGGGCCTACAGCCAGACGGTGGATTCGGAGAACAATTATTACTACATCGACACTTTCACCGCGCCCGATGAGATGGCCCTGGTGGAGAACATCGTCTATAACGACGGCAAGCCGTTTTCGGGTAACGACAAGGGCAAGTTTGCGCTCTACCTGCTCAACACCTTCTACAGCAAGACGGGTAAGGAAGGCGACATCCGCGTCAGCGATGACCGCATGATGGAGGATGGCTCCGAGCGCCTGATCTGGACCTCGAAGGCGGGCGGCTACTCGGGTATCTCGTTCCTCGAAACGCGCGGCACCGACACCTTCCTGCTCTTCACCGTCGAATGGGTGAACAGCGCCGAGGACCAGTACAAGGCCACGCTCGACGCGGTCATCGCCAGCTACCGCGTCCCGTAAAACGGAATCGACCCACGAGGCGGATGGATTTCCATCCGCCTCTTTTTTTCTTTCGTCATTGCGAGCCCGAGCAGAGCGAGTGGCGAAGCAATCTCTTTGTGCTACAATGATTTTG
>CALLJA010000512.1 GCA_938008865.1 uncultured Anaerolineales bacterium | reverse complement strand
GTGGGTATCGATGATGTAGATGCCCGGTCCAGCGGCATACCCGAAAAAGCCGATCATGTTTTGGGCCACGGGGCTGACGCCATTGCGGCGAGCCTCCCGCCCCTTGGCGGCGGTGTCTTGTTCAAAGTTGTATTTGAAGTGATTGACCCAGCCTGTGCCACTGAAGTAGAAATATTTTTCGTTGGCGATGCCATACTGGTCGTCGGGGGAGCCGACCTGGTTCTCGCGCATCAGCACGGGCGGACGTTCCGCCGTCAGCCCGAGGGCAAGGAGCAGGATCAGGACGAGAAAATACATCTTTGGCGGGACCAGGCCGAAGGTCCGCTCGAGGTCGAAGGTCAGCAGCAGGACGAGTCCCATCAGGAAGATGGCTGAGAAAAAGCGGCCCGACATAAAATCGCCGCCGATCCACAAGATATAGAGACCATACAGGAGGATGCCTGTTGCCACGGCCAGCCGCTTGGCGTCGCGCTGAAAGCCGACCGAAACCAGGCCGAGCAGCACAGCGCCGAGCGTGAAGGGGTCCCAATGCAACGAGTTGGCAAAGTAGGCTGCGCCCTGTTGGAGCAGGTAGAAGGTCTCCAACCCAGTGCGGGCCTTGGCGTAGAAGGTATTGGGAAAGGGAAATCCGTAATAAAAGAGGGCGAAGAGTTCCCAAACGACCAGAGGCAGGAACGCCGCCAGCATAATGCCTAGGGCGGCACGCCACTCGCGGCGGCACAGCCAGAATTGCCAGGCCAGGCCAGGCAGGAAGAGCAGCGCGGCGTCGAGACGGTTGAGCGCACCCAGGGCCGTCAGCAGAGACAAGCGCAGGAGTTTTCGGCGCGAGCGCTCATCCTCGCGAAAGAGGACAACGAGATACAACATTACCAGCAAATGCGTGAGCGGATTCTCCAGGCCCGAGGAGGAATAGTCGATGAAGGCCATTGAGCCGCCCAGCGCAATGACGGCCAGTGTAATGGCGCGCGGGCCAGGCGCGAACCGCTCAAGAAGCAGGTAGATCGCGCCCAGAGAAATCACGAAGGATGGAATGTACAGGGCGTAATACGGGTCGCGCAGGAATCGCGCAAACAGCGCCAGCAGGAACAGCCACAACGGGTGCGTAAAGACCTGCACGCGTTCCCCCGCGTTCCAGACCAGGCCATAGCCGTGCAGGAAATTGTCCACCACGCGCATGGTGATGAACGAATCGTCCGAGATCCACAGGTTGCGGACCAGGATGGAACCCAGCACGAGCATCGCCATGACGAGGAAAAAACGCGGCGGATTCTCGATGCGCAGGTTCAATTGGATCGGTTGGCTGGCAGTCTCTCGCGGCATGGATTTCCTCCGAGACGGATGAAATGATTATACAACCACGCGCGCAGTCATCCAATTGCAGTTTTCTTCAAACACGATGATGGGGTTTATAATGCCTTCATCGTATTTTCGTTTTATAAGGAGCATTCCATGTCATTGGAAGATATCTTCAAAGTATTAGCAGACTCCCGCCAACAAGGCAGCGCCAGCCAGCCGGGCGGACAAGACCCGATGGCCCAGTTGATCGGCGGCCTGTTGGGCGGGCAAGGCGGATCCAGCCAGACGGGACAGATGACCGACCTGGTAGGCAGCCTGCTCGGTGGACAAGACGGCTCTTCGGGCCAGGCGAATCAAATGGCGGACCTGGTAGGCGGCCTGCTCGGCGGACAGTCTCCCACCCCATCAGCCACTCCCACGGGCGGGCAGGGCGGCCTGGGCGACATGCTTGGCCTGCTGGAGACGGTCATCGGCACGAGCCAGGCGGGGGCGCAGCCCACCAGCAGCGACCCGATCCTGTCCATGTTACAGCCATTCATCAACCAACTAGCCGAGAAAGTTAACATCTCGCCCGCGTTGGCCACCATCGTGGTCTCGTTTGTGGTACATAAGATCCTGTCGCATCACCCCACCTCGGGCCGCGACTCGACCCAGTTCGACCTGGATGACCTGCTGCGCACGGGCGCAATCGGAGCCGACACGCTCCAATCCAGCGGCATGGTGCGCGAACTTTCGAGAGCCACGGGGCTGGACGAGAAGGCTGCGTCTCAGAGCCTGGATGCCGCGTTCAGCCTGCTGGGCGGGACCGCCAGGCAGGTCAGTGCCCAGCCTGCCAGGGCGGGCAGTAAGGTCGGCTCGGCGGCAGGCCGCAAGATCGGCCGCGCGGGCACAGACCAATAAAGCGACCAGAACGCCGCCCTTGAGGGCGGCGTTTTTCTTATGCCATCCTCAGTCCCGCCGCGTGACTACCCGACCGAGTTCGCTCAGCGACCAGGCGAAAAAGAAAATGAGCAGCGGCATGACGACGGTTCGATAGCGTGTCTGGATCTCGAAAACCGCCTCCATGAGGTGAAAGCCGAAAAAGGCCAATAGGCTGAAGAAGGCCGCAGGTTTCAAGTCCTTGAAAAATGCCAGGATGCTCCCCGCCAGGCAGACGAGGGTGACAGGCAACATGATGGCAAAATCGACCACGTTCATTCCGAGGACAACCCGCAGGGCGGCAGCCTCGTCCCAACCGGGCACCCCGCGCACGGTCCACGAGAGGATCTGGGTGCTGCCGCCCCACAGGACCGCCACCTTACGGCCGAGCAACGCCGCCAGTTGGTCGCGTCCATCGGAGATACGCTCCAGCGCCAGGCCGAAGACAGCGCGGTTGAACTGGCCGCCATTGGGCAGTTTCCCTTGCAGGTCGCCGCACAAGCGGGCGTCCTCCAGGTTGTAGATGCCGGCCGTGTCGAAGTTGACGCCCACCAGCAGGTTGCAGGCGCGGGTCTTCGAAAATTGATTGTCGTAATGCGCCGCAAGCGCGCCGGGTAGGAGGCCTACCAGCCAGTAGACGGCCAGCAGTGCGGCCAACCCAGCCGCCAGGGTGGAGATCCGCCGCTTGCCCATCTCGTACACGAAGAACGTAATAAGGAACGCCAACAGATAAAGCAGGCTGAACGGACGAAAGAGCGACAGCAGTCCAAACAACAACCCAAGCAGCAGATAACGCGGCAGGTTATCCCCGCGGTTCCCAGGCTGGAAGAAGAGCGCCAGCGCATACAACAAGGCGCATTCGATCAGGATAAAGAGATGCTCGGGGGTCAGCACGTTGGAGTAAAAGGCCAGAGAGGGCCAGGTCACCAGCAGCAGCCCGGCCAGCCCGCCCCACAAACGACTGCCGAATACCTGCCGCCCGGCCAGGTAGGTAAAGGCGCCTGCCAGCGCGTAACAGGCCAAGTGGAACACGGACGTCGTCGCCAGGCCAGCGCCAAAGGCCTTGTAAAGGAAACCATACAGCACAATCAGGACGACGTGCGTGGCGATGTACATGTTCTGCGGCGCTTGTCCCTGGGCCAGGCGCAGCGCATCCTCGTGGATGGCGGCGAAGTCGGAATACGGCGCGGTCTGGACCAAGGCCAGCAGCGCCAGCCGCAGCCCCGCCGCCACAACAACGATCAGGAGGATGTAGGCCGCGTCCGGCAGGGCTTCCCATCCGCGCCAGTTGCGAAATACCAGGAGCAGCGTCAGCATGAACAACCAGCCCGCCAGGACAGAAGCAAAGACCACGGCGCTCCCGCCGTCCCGCAGCAAGACGAGGCCAAGCGGCTCGACGAATTTCTGATACAGGGGAGCGCCGAATAATTCGGCCAGTTGCACATACAAGATCAGGCCAAGTGGGAAGAGGAAACAAACCGCCAGAAAAATTTTCCTGGACAACGGACCGAACCCGCCGCCAAACGTCAGGACAGAGTGCAGCCTCACCCAACGCGCGGACAACGCCGTCAGCCCCAGGTAGGATAGGGCCCCGAACGCCGCCCACAACAGCGTCACCGCCGCTGCCTGTCGCGCCAGGGAGCGTGCGAACACTCCCAACCCCCAGCCCGCCGTCAGCAAGGCCAGAGCCAGGCCGAGCGCCGCACTGGCTAGAAACGTCATCACGAATTGTTCCTTCTTGAAAAACGCCTTCACGGGTCAGTCTCGCTCCTTTGCGGGACGATTATATACC
>CALLJA010000511.1 GCA_938008865.1 uncultured Anaerolineales bacterium | reverse complement strand
GGCGAGACCACCACCAGGTCGGGCTTGGACGGCAGGTCTTTCAACGATTGAGTGGCGGCCTGTCCCATCGCGCCAGGATAGAAGGAAGCGATCTGGGCGCTCTTGCGGTCGGTGGTGGCGAAGAACGAAGCGGTGAACAAACCAGGGACGACCTTCATCAGGCCAGTATCCACACCCTTCGAGTCAAGCCAGGCGCGATACTCGCCGAAGTCTTCGCCGACGGTGGCCATCACACGCGGATGCCCGCCGAGCAGGGCCATGCTGTAGGCGATGTTGGGCGCAATGCCGCCGCGCTGCTTGGACATCGAGTCCACCAGGAACGACAGGCTGATCGAAGACAGGCGCTCGGGCAGGATCTGCTCTTCGAACAGGCCCGGGAACGTCATCAAATAGTCGTATGCAACTGATCCAGTCAGGAGAATATCCAACCGTACCTCCGAGTTTACGCAAAAAAGACGCACTCTCGCGAGTGCGTTGTTACGAACGGGCTGAGTTTAACACGGGATGGGTGGATTGTCAAAAGAATCAAGGCAGACCTCCAAGGTCTATGTTCTTAAGGTTGACCTCAAAGGGCGGAAGCACCGCCCCCTTCTCAGTGACGATCCCTGTGAGCAATCGATTGGGCGTGACGTCGAAGGCGGGATTGCGCGCCCTGGCATTCTTCGGCGCAATAGGTTCGCCGTGGAATTGCAAGCCCAACACCTCGGACGGGTCCCGTTCCTCGATGGGAATCAAGCCGCCGTGCGCAAGCGACAGGTCGATGGTGGAGGTCGGCACCACCGCGTAGACGGGCACGCCGTTGTCATGCGCCGCCAGGGCCAGCATGTACGTGCCGATCTTGTTGGCTACATCCCCATTGGCGGCCACGCGGTCCGCGCCAAAGAGGACCTTCTGCACCTGGCCCGTTTTGAGGAAATGGCCCGCCATGTTGTCACTGATGATCTCATATGGCACGCCATATTGCTCCAGTTCCCAGGCGGTGAGACGCGCGCCCTGCAAGCGCGGACGGGTCTCATCGACCAGCACGTGGATACGCTTGCCCTGTTCGTGCGCCATGCGGATCACCCCCAGCGCCGTCCCCCAGTCGACGGTGGCCAGCGCGCCCGTGTTGCAGTGATGAATAACGGTATCACCGTCGGCGAGTAGGGCCGCGCCGTATTCGGCCATGCGTCGGTTGATCTCCACGTCCTCGTCGGCAATGTGCTGTGCTTCATTCAAAACGGCCTGGCGCAATTCATCCGCACTGCCTTCCGTCTTCTCCGCCTGGGCCATGACGCGGTCCACGGCCCAGGCCAGGTTGACCGCCGTCGGGCGGGCGGACTTCAACAGCGCCGCCGCGGCTTCTAAATCGGCGAGCAGGCCCGAGGTCGAGACGGACTGGGATTCGAATCCAGCCAGGGCCAGGCCAAAGGCGGCAGCCGCTCCGATGGCGGGCGCGCCGCGCACGGTCATGTCGCGGATGGCCTGCGCCACGGCGCAATGATCGCGCAGGGAGACGACCTCAAAGCGCCTCGGCAGGATGCGCTGGTCGATCATTTTGAGTTGGCTGTCTTCCCAAAAAAGGGTACGCATACATCCTCGCTTTCACGACGATTGTAATTGATTTCCCAAAAACCTTAACATCAAGGGGGTTATGTGCAATAATACGCCCCGTTCGCTATTCCAAAAAGCAACAGGAGGACGAATGTCCAAGAAACTCCGAACACTCGCTCTGCTGACCCTCACATCAGTAACGATCCTCAGCCTGCTCGGCTGTCAAACCGCCCCCTCTACCGCGGTCGCCAATCCATCTGACGAGAAGTCCATCACCATCGTCATCGGCGAGGACCCGCCCTCGTTCAACCCGATGGTGGCCGATACAGGCTATGACGCGCTGGTGATGGAAATGGTGCTATTGGGCGTGACCGACATCGACGCGCACGGGAATGTCTTCCCCGAACTGGCTGCCGAACTGCCCACCGTGGACAACGGCGGCGTGGCGCTCGACGAGGCTGCGGGCACCATGTCTGTGACGTGGAAGATGCGCCAGGACG
>CALLJA010000510.1 GCA_938008865.1 uncultured Anaerolineales bacterium | reverse complement strand
CCCACCTTCTACCGCGCCATGACCTGGCTGGTGGTGGCCTCGCCCTGCGCGCTGGTCATCTCCACGCCCGCCAGCATCCTCTCGGCCATCGCCAACGGCGCCCGTCACGGCGTACTCTTCAAGGGCGGCGTCCATCTCGAAAAGACCGCCACACTCAAGGTGCTGGCTTTTGACAAGACTGGCACCCTCACCACCGGTACACCGACCCTGACCGCCCTGCACACCTTCGGCAGGATCGACGGCGACGAACTGCTGCGCCTGGCAGCCTCGCTCGAATCTCGTTCCGAGCACCCGCTGGCCCGTGCCATCGTCCAGGCCGCCCATGCGCGGACCCTCAGCCTGCCTCTGTCCACCAACTTCCGCGCCATCCCCGGCCAGGGCGTGGAGGGCGTAGTCGAAGCGCACACCTTATGGATTGGTAACGAGCGCATGTTCGAGGAACGCGGCGTGCCCCTGCCTGCCGAGATGTCGCACATGGCGGGCATCCTGCATGGTGAGGGCCAAACCGCCATGTACGCGTACTCCGCTTCGACACATGATTTCCTCGGCCTGCTGGCTGTGGCCGACACACTGCGCGAAGACGCCGTGGACATGATCAAGGCCCTCAAGGCCGCGGGCATCGAGCGTGTGGTCATGCTGACCGGCGACAACCCGCAGGTAGCCGCCCGCATCGCCGAACGCGCCGGCGTGGACGAATTCCATGCAGGGTTGCTGCCGCAGGACAAGGTCACGGTGCTTCAATCGCTGCAGCGCAAGTACGGCCCCGTAGCCATGGTCGGCGACGGTGTCAATGATGCGCCCTCGCTTGCCACGGCTGATATCGGCATCGCCATGGGCGGCGCGGGCACCGACGTAGCCATCGAAACCGCCGACGTTGTGCTCATGTCTGACGACCTGCACAAAATTCCCTACGCCATCGGGTTGGCGCGCCAGGCCCGCCGCGTGGTCTGGCAGAACCTGACCTTTGCAATGGCCGTCATCGTGGTGTTGATCGCCAGCGCCTTCGGGGCGCAGTTGCCCCTGCCGCTTGGCGTGGTCGGCCATGAAGGCAGCACCGTGCTGGTGGTATTGAACGGGTTGCGCCTGCTGCGATACAAACTGTAAACCGCCCCTCAAAAAAGCAGCGGAGCGCGAGACGAATCTCGCGCTCCGCTTTTTTATGCTGAGATGAATTCTACTTTTGGGGCAACGGCTGCCAGGTGGGGTCGAAATCGTCCACATTCTGGTCGGCGTCGGTCAGGATGGTGGTGTCTGACCCGCTGGCAGTCATGTAGGCCACGTCCGAGCCGTGGTTGCCCGAAGTCTCGAAGGCCAGCCACAACCCGTCGGAGGAATAATCCACGTTATTGATGGAGAGCACGCCCAGGTCCAGGATCACGGGGCTGCCGTTGGTCTCAAGGATGAACATCACCAGATATGGGAAGGCAAACTTGTCGGCCGGCGTCTGGTGGAAGAGGACCAGCGTCCCATCCGGAGACCACTCGGGACGCGTATCCGAGAACTGGTCGCCGCTGCGAATAAGTTGATGCTCATCCTCGCCTTCGCTCGACATGACCCAGATCTGGTAGGCGTTGCCGTTGCGCCGCAGGGCATAGGCGATCTGCGTGCCATCCGGCGACCAGACCGGCTGGCGCGCATCCTGTCCCTGCGGGGTGCGGATCAGGCGCGTGGTCAGGCCGGTGGACAGGTCGTAGGAATAGACCTGCATGTGCCCGGTACGCAGCGATGTGAAGGCGATATGCGTGCCGTCGGGCGACCAATCCGGCTCGAAGTCGCCGCCTGGCACAGTAGAGAGCGCCTGCAAGCCGCTGCCGTCCGCATTGATGATGTACATGCTGGAGCGGCGGTAGACATCCTGCTTGACCTTGCAGGGCGAGACGAAGACCAAGCGTTGGCCGTCCGGCGACCAGGCTGGCTGGCAGGCGCCGTTGGGCATATCGGTCAACTGGGTTTCGTTGCCCTTCAGGTCGGTCCGGTAGACTTGCGGGAGGCCTGTCTTGGTGGATGCGTATGCCACCTGGAAATTATCGAAGCCCAACGGCGTGGGCGGCAACGAAGGCGTCCCAGTGGGGGCGTTTTGGGTCGCGGTGGGCGTGAAGACAAAACCCGTCTCCGGTACCAGCGAGGAGGTCGTGCGCGTGGGCGGGAGGTTCGTAGAAGTCGGCGAAGGCGGCGCGCCAAATGAGAGGATGGCCGGCGACAGGAAGTTGACCGCCGCGAAACCGACCGCCAACAACGCCAGCAGCGACCCGATGATCGTCCTGCGGATGCGGCTTTCGCGCTGCTTCTGGCGGCGGATGGGCGAGACAAAGGGCGTGTCTTCCTGCGGCTGACTGGAGAGCAACACCCTGGGACCAGGCCGCGCTTCGCCCTCCGTCAGCGCCTCCGACGAGGCACTGGGCGGCGGCGGAGAGACATGATACGCACCGACCGGTTGCAGCGTCTTGGATTTGGATTCGAGCAGGGCGCGCTTGAAATCCTCGGCAGTCTGGTAACGGTCCTCGGGGTCCACGGCCATGGCGCGTTCGATGGTCAGCGCCAGTTTGCGGGAGGTGGACGGGTTGCGCTTGCGGATAGGCGCCAGCCGCAGGTTATCCATGGCACGCGCCAGGCCGTCCTCGGGGATGACGCCGGTGATGGCGGCGTACAGGGTCGCGCCCAGCGAGTAGATATCGGTGCGCGGGTCGGTGCGGCCCGTGCCATATTGCTCGGGCGGGGAATACCCAGGCGTCATGGCGCGAGCGCCGACGGTGGTGACCTCATTGCCCTGAAGCACCTTGGCCAGACCGAAATCCACCAGGACGATGTGGCCGTCTGGCGCGATCTTGACGTTGCCGGGTTTGATGTCGCGGTGCAGGATGGGAGGCGTGCGGGTGTGCAGGTAGGTCAGCGCGTCGCAGATGGCCGCGCCAATGGTAATGACTTCGTCTTCCGAGAGGGTGCCGACGCGCTCCATGCGCTCACGCAGGTCTTCGCCTTCGATGTAGTCCATCACCAGGTACTGACCCTGCCCGTCAATGGAGAAATGGTCCGAGACGCGCGGCAGGTTGGGATGGCGCAGGTTGGCCAGGATGACCGCTTCCAGACGGAACTGGCGCGAATACTCGTCGGTGGTGAACAGGTTCTCCTTAACGGCTACCACCATGCCGAGGTTTTCGTCCATGGCGGTGTACACGGAACCCATCCCGCCCTGGGCGAGACATTCCACGATCTTGTATCGTCTGTGTAAATACGTGCCGGCTTCGAGGGTCATTGTTTCGGCTTGTCGCAAAAATGGATGAATGAAGACTGCGTCAATTTTACTTCATGCGCATGAGAGTTGTGTTATGAATTGCTTTCAATTCACAATCAAAATGGCAAACTGGTTGAAAACAAAACTGGCGGGAAGAGCAGGCCCGCCAGTTTCGTCGGTTCATACAGGAAATGTCAGGGCGCAGAGGGCCGCCAGGCCGGCTCGAAGTCATTGCCCGGGTCGGTGGTCAGGCGCACGCGGTCCGTGCTGGCGCCGCCGACCTTGATCAGGTACAGGTCCAGGGTGGTGCCGTCCACTTCGCGGCCCTGGTAGGCCATCCAGAAGCCGTCGGTCGAGAAGACCAGGCGTTCGACCGGGAGAGGACCCAGTTCCATGCGGGAGGCCGAGGTGCCGCCGCGTTTCTCGTAGAGCACATTCATCTGCCACGGCAGCGAGAATGCGTCTGCCCGTTGCTGCGAGTACACGATGACCGAGTCATCCCTCGACCAGACGGGGAAGTAATCCAGGAAGGTCGGGCCGCTGCGAATAATCTGCTGGGGATTCTCGCCGGTGTCGAGCATGGCCCACACCTGGTACACGCCAAAACGTTTGACGGCAAAGGCGATCTGATTGCCCAGCGAAGACCAACTGGGCTGGCGCGCTTCCACGCCAGCGCCCAGGTCGGTCAGGCGGGT
>CALLJA010000509.1 GCA_938008865.1 uncultured Anaerolineales bacterium | reverse complement strand
GACGCGGGAGAACATGGCGGGATTATACCCGTGGAAGTTTGTTCCTCGACCAAAGACAAGTCCCCGCGGCGGGGGCCAGCGGGGACCTGGGGCGTAGCGTGGGCGAAGGCTTCAAGAGTCTCCCGCGCCGTGGCGTTGGCGCATGGTGCGGGTGATCTGGTCGAGCAGGCGCTGGATCTCGTCGCGCTCCTCGATGGCTTTTTCGAGCGAGGCCAGGAAGGCGGCCTTTTCTTCTTCGGGCAGACTGCCGAGCAGCCCTTCGGCGCGCGTGATCTGTTTCATCTTCTGGTCGAGTTTGGCTTCCAGCCGCCTGCGGTAGCCAACGTAGAAGTTGGGGTCGGTCAGCGGCTCGTGGGTGGCGGGTACGCCCTGTTCGAGCAGTTGCGCCACCAGCGGCAGGAATTCATCCAGGTCGACCGGCTTTTCGATGAAATGCGTTACACCGATGTCCACGGCAAAGGCCTTATCTTCAGGGGCGACATAGGTGGCAGAGAGGAAGATGACAGGGATCTTGCGGGTTTCGGGGTCGATGCGCAGTTTGTGTACCAGGTTGAAGCCGTCGATCTTGGGCATCAGGATGTCGGTGACGATCAGGGCGGGCGGTTCGCGCTGGATGATGTCCAGCGCCTCCTGTCCGTCGCGGGCCGTGACCACCCGATAGCCTTTGAACTTGAGGGTTGTATCCAGCAAGTTCAGGATATCGGGAATGTCTTCCACCACCAGTAAGTAGCCTTGTGACTTGTCCATGCCGCTATTCTAATCGCTAGTTTGCATTTTTGTAATGCCGCCGGGGTCATGGGAAAACAGATCGGGACGCGGCCAACGCCGCGTCCCGACTGCACCTGCCCTCACAACAGGGACTTGTCCATCAAAGGACAAGGTTTCTCCGTTTTACTTCTTGCTCTTCAAATATTCGTCGATCGACTCGGCGGCTTTGCGGCCCGCCACCATGGCGGTAACCACCAGGTCTGGGCCCGTCACGCAGTCGCCGCCGGAGAATACGCCGGGGCGCGAGGTGGAACCCGTCTTTTTGTCGGCAGTGATCAGGCCCCAGTCGTGGACGTCGAGGTTGGGAGTGGTCTTGCCGAGGATCGGGTCGGGCCAGTAGCCGAGGGCCAGGATGGCTGTGTCGCAGGCCACGCTGAAGTTTGAGCCTTCCACGGGGACGGGTTTGCGGCGGCCCTTGGCGTCGGGTTCGCCCAGGCGCATCTCGATGCACTCGACGGCGGCCAGTTTGCCATCCGCTCCGGCGATGAACTTGACAGGCTGGGTCAGAAAGCGGTACTTGGCGCCCTCATCGCGGGCCATCTGACGGTCTTTCTTGCCGCCGGGCATTTCCTTTTCGGTACGGCGGTATAGGCAGGTTACCTCTTCCGCGCCGAGGCGCAGGGCGGTGCGCAGGCAGTCGGAGGCGGTGTCGCCGCCGCCGATGACCACCACACGGCGGCCCAGTTCGAGTGGCTTGCGCATGGTTGCGGGCAGCAACTCGTGTTCCACGTTGCCGCGGATCAGGAAGTCGGTGGCTTCATATACGCCGGGTAAGTCGGTGCCAGGCGTATCTTCCATCTTGGCGTCGATCTCGGAGCCGACGCCGATGAAGACGGCCTCGAACCCCTCAACAAACAGATCGTCAATGGTCCGGTCTTTTCCGATGTAGGTATTGGGGGCGAACTTCACGCCGGCGCGCTCGAACTGCTCCCACTTCTCAGTCCATACATCTTTTGGAAGTTTGAAGTTGGGGATGCCGTACACGAGCAGGCCGCCCGGCCCGGGCTTGGACTCGAAGATCGTGACCTCGTGCCCCTTGCGGACCAGCGCCTCGGCGCAACCCAGCCCGGCCGGTCCTGCGCCGATGACGGCCACCTTGTGCCCGCTCGGAAAACCGACTGGAATGACATAGCCCGAAACGCGCCGTTGGTAATCAACTGCAAAGGTTTCGAGTTCACCGGTTAGCACGGGGGCGTGATGTTTGTTCAGCACGCAGGAACCCTGGCAGAGCACCTCGTGCGGGCAGACGCGCCCGCAGATCTCGGGCAGGGCGCTGGTCTTGTGGTAGATCTCGGCAGCTTCGTCGAAGCGGCCCTGTTCGATCAGCCACATCGCGGATGGGATGTCGTTGTGGGGGGGACAGGCGACCATGCACGGGGCGGGGTCGGGGCAGTGGATGCAGCGCGCGGCCTCGACCATGGCCCGCTCCGGGTCGAAAGAGATGACTACATCGTCGAAATCGCAGGTGCGCTCCTCGGCGGGGCGCAGGTCAAGGTCGAAGAAGGGACGATTGACCCTCTCCTTACGGTCGATGGCTAGGAATTCACTGGGGACTGCCTGCATGACGACGCCTCCGAACAATAATAGATCATGCTTCACGAACGGGGTTGCTGGGCTTGCTCCGGGCTTTGGCGGCGGACTCGCGGGCCCGCGGGTGCGAACATAGATACGAATAAAAAGCCATGATAGCTTGCGTGTGATGATACTCAAGACCCTACAAATGCTCTATGGCTTTAATGTCACCAATGTGGACGACAATCATCACATTTTATGCACCCTGTATGCGTTGACGGACATCTTATTTTTTTCTTACACACCTGGGTTAAAATCATTGGATGTATTTTCCATGCTTTCGACCTGCCAGCCGCGGGCGTTGCCTGCCACGCGGGGCCGTGTAAGAACGGCACTGCTGGAGTTGACAGTATCCCAGGCGTGGCACATTTTTTTGGAGGTTAGCAAGAATGAAGGAAAGACTTACCAAGATCATCCGCAACCCGTGGGCCATCGCAGGTATCGTTGCGCTGGTGCTGGTTGCGCTGTACCTGGCCTTTGGACGCGGCGGGAACGAAACCACCAGCCAGTACCAGACCGAGAAACTCAAGCGCGGCACCCTGACCGCCACGGTCGGCGCGACCGGCACTGTCCGCGCGCAACAGAGCGTGGTGCTGGTATGGGAGATCAATGGCGCGGTGGAGCAGGTCAACGTGAAGGTGGGTGACCCGGTCAAACAGGACCAGGTGCTGGCCACGCTGCAGAAGATCTCGCTGCCGCAGAATATCATTGCGGCCGAGGCAGACCTGATCAATGCCCAGGAGACGCTCGACGACCTGCTCGAATCGGACACGGCCCGCGCCCAGGCAGCCATTGCCTTGCGCGACGCCCAGGAAGATTACGACAATGCCAAGTCCTACCGCGAGTCACTGGACGGCAAGATCGATCTCCAGCAGGTGACCTACATCTATATCGCGGGCCGCAGGATCCCCAAGATCAAATATTACAAGGGTTATGCCGACGAGGTGACCATCGCCAAGGCCGATGAAGACCTGGCTCTCAAGGCGGCCAGGCTCGATGACGCCCAGCGCGAGTTCGACCGCCTGAAAGACGGTCCCAATTCGGCGGATGTGGCCGCCGCCCAGGCGCGCGTGGATGCCGCCCAGGCCACCCTCAACATGGCCCGCATTGCCGCCCCCTTCTCAGGAGTGGTTACCCAGGCCGAACCCCTGCCTGGGGATCAGGTCAACGCGGGTGCGACTGCCTTCCGCGTGGACGACCTCTCGCACTTCCTGGTGGATGTGCAGATCTCGGAAGTAGATATCAACAGTGTCACGGTTGGGCAGGAGGTGTCGCTCAAATTTGACGCCATCCTCGACCGCGATTACAAAGGCAGGGTGGTGGAAGTCGGCCAGGCGGGGAACACCGTCCAGGGCGTGGTCAGTTTTGACGTCACGGTCGAGTTGACCGATGCTGACGAGTCCGTTAAGCCCGGCATGACGGCGGGGATCAACATCGTCGTCACCGAGTTGAATGACGTGCTGATGGTTCCCAACCGTGCCGTGCGCGTGGTGGACAACAAGCGCGTGGTGTACGTCCTGCGCGACGGACAGGCTGTGATGGTGGAGGTCCGCCTCGGCCAGTCTTCCGATAGTTACAGCGCGCTGGCCGATGGCGATATCAAGGAAGGCGACCTGATTATCCTGAACCCGCCGACTTCCTTCGGTCCGGGCGGACCTGGGGGTGGCGGAGGCCCGTTCTAACATGACCGCGGACAACGTCATCGAAGTTCGTGACTTGACCAAGACCTACAAGATGGGTGAAGTGGAGGTACAGGCCCTGCGGGGCGTGTCCTTTACCATCCAGCGCGGCGAGGTGGTCTCCATCATGGGGCCCTCGGGGTCGGGTAAGTCTACGATCATGAACACGCTTGGCTGCCTCGACCGTCCCACTTCGGGCGATTACTTCCTCGACGGTGAGTCGGTGGCGCAGATGAACGACGATCAACTGGCTAGCGTGCGCAATCGCAAGGTCGGGTTCGTATTCCAGAGTTTCAACCTGCTT
>CALLJA010000508.1 GCA_938008865.1 uncultured Anaerolineales bacterium | reverse complement strand
CCTCGTCATCGCCCGCCTGGATGGGCAGTTCGATGTGCGGCATCACGCGCGGGAGTTCGGCGATGGCATCGATCAGGTCATCGCCGAAGTAGTTGGGGTGTGAGGTCAGGAAGCGGATGCGCTCGATGCCTTCCACCTCGTGGACGAGGCGCAGCAATCCCGCCAGGTTGGGGCCATCGGAGATGTCCTTGCCGTAGCGGTCCACGATCTGACCGAGCAGGGTAATCTCCTTGACGCCTTGTTTCGCCAGCGAGCGGACCTCAGCCACGATGTCGCCGACGGGACGTGAACGTTCGACGCCGCGCTTGTAGGGGATGATGCAGAAGGTGCAGGCATGCGAACAGCCGTACACGACAGGCACGTGTGCCATGACGAGGTTGCCGCGTTCGGCGGCCGGCAGGATGAGTTCCTCGTCCATCATCAGGAAGCGGCGCGCCGTCTCGGCGTCTTCGAGCGAATGCACCTCGCCCTGAGTCAGGTGCGAGATCAACGGCCCCGGGTCGGAGGGTGGCGAGAAGACGTCCACGAAGGGCAGGCGCTGTTTCAGCTTTTCCGTGCCGCGCACACCGACCAGGCAGCCCATCAGGTTGATGACCAGGCCGGGATTCCTGTCCTTGAGCGGCTTGAGCGACGACAAGCGGCCGTACGCCTTGTCCTCGGCGGACTGGCGCACGACGCAGGTGTTGAGGACAATCACATCGGCTTCTTCGGGTTTATCGGTAAATGAGTAGCCAAGATGCTCCAGCGACGAGCCGACCCGCTGCGAGTCGGCCACGTTCATCTGACAGCCTTCGGTCCAGATATGATATTTCATAGGGCGTGAATTATACCAATGTTGTCCGCGTTTTTTATGGTAAAATCGCCTGCGCCTGGAGGGATGGCCGAGCGGCTGAAGGCGCATGTCTTGAAAACATGTTTGGTTCACACCAACGTGGGTTCGAATCCCACTCCCTCCGCTGGAAGTTGCAGGTTTGCATGTTGACGGGTTGGCCGCTTGCGGGTATAACGTGTCAACATTCGAGTTTGCGAACTTTCGACAATCGAATTTGGGGAGGTGCCAGAGTGGCTGAATGGGCTCGCCTGCTAAGTGAGTGCCGGGGTAACTCGGTCGCGGGTTCGAATCCCGCCCTCCCCGCCACAGCGAAGACACGTCCGCAAGGGCGTGTTTTTGCTTTCGGTCGCGCGTCCCCATGGAGGGGATGATATTTGAATCCCCCCTCCCCGCCACACAGAACACGCTTGAGGTATCAGGCGTGTTTTTGTTTTCGGTCGTGTGTCCCCATGGAGGGGATGATATTCGAATCCCGCCCTCCCCGCCACAACGAAGATGCTCGACTGTCACGAACACGGGAAGTCTATGGAGCATTCCGGCGCGGAAAGCGTCCAGCGTCACAGCCTAGAACGCTCGATCCAAAGTTACGAGCAGTTGTATCGATCCCTGCTGGAGAAGAAAAGTTCTCGCAAAGTGGAATAACGAAAAGAGCAGGAATTCCCTGCTCTTTTTATTTCTGGCGGTGGTTTATAATTCCTCCCAATGGACGCAAAAACCATCTCCGTGCTC
>CALLJA010000507.1 GCA_938008865.1 uncultured Anaerolineales bacterium | reverse complement strand
CAGGTTGAGGATACCGTATTCGGCCCAGGGTAGCAGGGAGGGATTCGTCTTCGGCTGGAAGGGCAGCCGAAAGGCGTTGCCCACACTGCCAGGGTTGACGATCAGCCTGCCCTTGTGCTGGCGCAGCATCTGAATGTGGGAGTGTCCGCCTGCCAGCACCGTCGCTGACTCCTGGCCGAAGATCTCGTCAAGCATCTCGGGCGGCGTGGTGGGCAGGAGTACTTCCGTGTTCGAGCGCGGCGACCCGTGGAAGCAGGTCAGGCGGGTGACGGGGTCCAGGTCGAGGTCCAGCCTCGGTTGGAAGGAGCGCAGGAAGTCGAAATCGTCGGGCGTCAGTTGATCCGCGCACCAACGCAGGCTGGGATGCAGCAGCGGCGCAATCTGATATTCCTCGGCCTTATCCAGGTCGAGCAGGGTGGCGTCATGATTACCCAGGATGCAGGCCGCGCCTGCGTCTCGCAGGGCCGTGATGACCTTGCGCGGCTGCGGGCCGAGCGTGGCCACGTCTCCGAGGCAGATGAGCGTGTCGACGGTCTGTCGGCGGATGTCGGCCAGCACCGCCTCCAGGGCGGGACCGTTGCCGTGAATATCAGAAACAAGGGCGATGCGCATGATGGGAATCCTTTCGTCGATTCTATCATCTGGACGATGTCTGGCGGCATTTATGGTGCTGCCTAGGCAAAAGATAGGACAAATTGACTACCCGCCTTCCCCCGCATCAAAAACCGCGGAGCCTAAACTCTGCGGTTTTGAAAACATCGGTCGCAGTCAGGAACGCTGTCCCGTTCTACAGGTCCGCTTTCATCTTTTTGAGCGAGTTCTTGCCCACTTCGTGTAGGATACGCAGCGCCCAGCCCTGGCTCCCCAGCCAGCCCGTGAGCGTACCTTGTATGGACTCAAGTCCACGCGGAGGTTCGGGCATGGTTACGGCGGATGCAAAGTCCACGGTCCGCGGGCCGAGTTGGAACTGGGTCCGCCCAATCTGACGCGGCTTGGGTTGGTCTCCGAGGAAATCACGCAGCGACTCGCGCTCTTTGCTTGTCAGCCATTGCGGCAGGTCTGAGGTGGCGCGGAAGTCGCAGATCTGCGCCAGGTCTTGCAGCATCCGTTTTTGCTCGGGGCTCAGCGAGTTGCCGCGTGTGGCGAAATAGGCCACGTCGGGGTCGGTTTGCACCAACGGTTTCAGCCACAGCCGATGCAGGGTGGTGCGGATGGCGTTCTTCGTCCCAGGTGTGGTCGGGTTGTACAGCAGGACGGCGTCGCGATGGCTTTCCCATTCGCCCGCCACATCGGGGCCGACGCGGATCGCGTCGCACAGTCCCAGCGAGGGCAGGATTGGCGCGCCGCAGGTCAGGAAGAAAGCGTCCACGCCCATGGCCTCGCGCATGACCTTGATCCCGTTTCGATAGGCCGCCTCGCGCGGGGTATCCACGTGGCGCTTGCCAGGCAATCCGCCCGCGTAGAGGAAATCGAGCTTGAGATAATCGAAGCCCCAGGCGCGCACCTGTTTCATCAGCCCCGCCAGCCAGTCGAGCGCGGCGGGATGGGTGGTGTCCAGCGCGAAGAGTTGCTCGCCCCAATTAAATCCCGCCGAGCCGAAGCGCCCCTGGGCATCTTTCAGGAACCAGTCGGGATGTTCGCGGAATAACTTCGACGACTTCACCGCGATCAGCGGCGCCAGCCACAACCCTGCCTGCCGCCCCGTGGACTTGATCCGCTCGGCCAGGGCCTTCATCCCCGCGGGGAACTTGGCATTGGACTCCCAGTCGCCGACGGACACCTGCCAGCCATCATCCACTTGCAGCACATCGAAGGGCAGGTCGCCCAGGCCGTCGAAGATGCGGCCCAAGGTCGGTTCGTCGATGGCGGTGTACAGGCTGTACCACGAACACCAGATGCGCGGCGCAGGCTTCTTTTCCGCACGGCCAAAGACATTGCCCAGCAGGTCAGCATAGCGGGCGAAGAGCGCGGATTCCTCCCCGTAGGCGACCAGCCACTCGACAGCCCCCGCTTCGCTCCAGCCCTCCAGCCTGGTCCCGTTCAAGCGGACGTGGGTCTCCAGCCCGAGCGCTCCCAGCAGCAGAACCTTGCCGTCCTCGAATTCGACCGCGCCGACCCACGAGCCGTGCGGACCTTCGTCGTGGACATAGACGGGGTCGGTCTGCATCGGCTGTAACAGGCGTGGGCGTTGGGCGGGCAGGGGCATGGGATCCGTCCAAGCGGCCAGGGACCAGGACTGCCAACCGTGGCGCAGAGTACGCCTGGGAGGCCGAGGCAGGCTCACGGTCACGTTCGCGCCGACGAGGCGAATCTCATGGTCCATTTTGCGGATTTCATCCGCCGAAAGCGTCAAAATATCGTTCCCGATCTCGATGGTGGTTTCCATGCGCCTATTATCCACGCGCGAAACATAATCCGCAAGCGTTGACCCAGCCTTTAATTTGTGGCATAATCAAAAAACTAAATGCGTGGATGGGAACGAGTACGCCCGCCGAACTGTCAGCGAGCCTGGGCCGAGTGAAAGCCAGGTCACGGAAGCGGACCGAAAATCCTCCCGTAGCAGCGAACTGAAATCCCTTCCAGGGAGAGTAAGGGAGACGGAGTCAGGCTTCGTTATTAAACCTGCGGATATGGTTGTATCCGACCAAGCGCCCTTCGCTTGAAGGGAAGCAGAGTGGTACCGCGTGAGCCTGGCTCTCGTCTCTGATTTGAGGCGAGAGTTTTTTTATTTGATAGAGTCTGTGGGGCGGAATGGCATTCCGCCGACATAAGGTTACGCGGAATACCACATCGTGCCCGTAAGGGTATTCCGCGCCACGAACCATCCTTAACTTGATGGAGGCAGTATGGACATAGAAATACAAATAGGAATGATTCCCGTAGCGGAGTGAGTCCGCGCGCGTGTTCGAACCTGTATCAAAAATCATTTGCAGCAGCCGACAAGGAGTATGAATGACATTTAAACCCGTTTCTCCAAAACTCGACGTGACCTCGCTGGAAGAGGGCGTGCTGAAGTTCTGGAAACAAAATCAAACCTTCAAGAAGACCCTGGATCAGCGCCAGGGCGCGCCTGAATACGTTTTCTTCGAAGGTCCGCCGACCGCCAACGGCAAACCAGGCGTGCATCACGTGCTGGCGCGCGCCTTCAAGGATATGTTCCCGCGTTACAAGACCATGCGCGGCTATCACGTCTCGCGCCGCGGCGGCTGGGACACGCACGGCCTGCCCGTCGAGATCGAGGTCGAGAAGCAGCTTGGCTTTACCAACAAACAGCAGATCGAAGAATATGGCATCGACAAGTTCAACGAGCTGTGCAAGAAATCGGTCTTCACCTATATCCAGGACTGGGAGCGCCTGACCGACCGCATCGCCTACTGGGTCGATCTGGAAGAGGCCTACGTCACGTACACCAACGACTACATCGAGTCGGTCTGGTGGATCCTGAAAAATTTCTGGGAGAAGGACCTGCTCTTCAAGGGCTACAAGGTTGTGCCTTACTGCCCGCGCTGCGGCACGCCGCTCTCGGATCACGAAGTGGCACTTGGCTACGACGAAGCGGTCGACCCCTCGGTCTTCGTGCGCATGCCGCTGGTCGACAAGCCTGGCACCTCGCTGCTGGTATGGACGACCACCCCGTGGACCCTGCCTGGCAACGTGGCGGTTGTCGCGCATCCCGATGTGGACTATGTGACGGTCGAACGCGATAACAACGGCACGAAGGAGAAACTAATCCTTGCCAAAGCCCTGGTCGAAAAAGTCTTCAAGGGCGAAGAGGTCAAGGTGGTGGAGACCTTCAAGGGCAAGAAATTGAAGGGACTCAAATATCAGCCGCTCTATACCTTCCTGCCTCCCGACAAACCCGCCTACTATGTGGTGACCGCTGACTACGTCACCACAGAAGATGGCACAGGGCTGGTCCACACCGCCCCCGCTTTTGGTCAGGAGGACATGGAGACGGGCAAGGCCTACGACCTGCCCGTGCTGATGACCGTCCAGCCCGACGGCGCCTTCATCCCCGAGGTCACGCCCTGGCGTGGAGTCTTCGTCAAGGACGCCGACCCGCTCATCATCCAGGACCTGCAGGCGCGCGGACTGCTGTTCAAGTCTGAGGCGTATACGCACACCTATCCGTTCTGCTGGCGCTGCAAGACGCCGCTGCTGTACTACGCACGCGAGTCCTGGTACATCCGCACCAGCGTGCATCGCGATGACCTGGTCAACCTGAACAACCAGATCAACTGGGTGCCCGAGCACGTCAAGGAAGGGCGCTTCGGCAACTGGCTCTCGAACAACATCGACTGGGCCCTCAGCCGCGAGCGCTATTGGGGCACGCCGCTGCCCGTCTGGGAGTGCGAGACCTGCAAGCATCGCGAGTGTGTCGGCTCGGTGGCGGAGCTTTCCGCCAAGGCGGGCCGCGATTTGAATGAATTGGATTTGCATCGCCCGTACGTCGACAACGTCAACTGGGACTGCTCGGAATGCGGCGGCAAGATGCAGCGTGTCCCCGACCTGATCGACGTGTGGTTCGACTCGGGTTCCATGCCCGTGGCGCAGTGGCACTATCCGTTCGAGAATCAGGACAAGTTCGAGACGCAGTTCCCCGCCGATTACATCTGCGAGGCCATGGATCAAACGCGCGGATGGTTCTATTCGCTGCACGCCATCAGCACGCTGCTGTTCGAAAAGCCGTCCTTCAAGAACGTCATCAGCCTTGGCCTGATCCTCGATGGCGAAGGCCAGAAGATGTCCAAGTCGAAGGGCAATATCATCGCGCCCTGGGAAGTGCTTTCCGCTCACGGCGCCGACGCCTTCCGCTGGTATCTCTATACCGCCACCCCGCCTGGACAGGAACGCCGCTTCTCTTCCGACTTGGTGGGCGAGGTCATCCGCAGCTTCACGCTCACGTTGTGGAACGTCTACTCGTTCTTCGTGACGTATGCGAACCTCGACAAACCCACCCTGACCACCGTCCCTGCAGCCACCAACGAGCTTGACCGCTGGCTGCTCTCGGAGTTGAACGTGCTCGTCCGTGACGTGACGAACGCGTACGAAACCTACGACGTGCCGAACGCCACGCGCCCGATCGAGAAGTTCGTCGAGAACCTCTCCACCTGGTACGTGCGCCGCTCGCGCCGCCGCTTCTGGAAGAACGAGTCCGACTCGGACAAGCAGTCGGCCTACTCTACGCTGTACACCGCGTTGGTGACCGTGGCCAAGCTGCTGGCGCCCGCCATGCCGTTCCTGGCCGAAGAGCTATACCAGAACCTGGTCCGCTCCGTGGATGAGACCGCGCCCGAGTCGGTGCATCTGGCTGCCTGGCCGCAGACCATGCCCGAGTTCATCGACGAGTCGCTCAACCGCGACATGGCCACCGTCATGCGCCTGGTTTCGCTCGGTCACGCCGCGCGCCAGAAGGCGAATCGAAAGGTCCGCCAGCCGCTGGCGGAAGCCGCCTTCTCGGTGGGAAGTCCCGCTGAACGCAAGGCGCTCGAAACTCACGCCGATATTCTTGCCGACGAATTGAACGTCAAGCGCGTGCGCGCGCTGGATGCCAGCGCCGAGGCGTTGACCCATACCGTCAAGCCGCTGCCCAA
>CALLJA010000506.1 GCA_938008865.1 uncultured Anaerolineales bacterium | reverse complement strand
GATGCGCCTCAACTTGGTCTGCCAAATCCGCCATTTGGCGCAGAACCCGAACATACCTGGTGTTACTTCTACGAAAAGGCCGAACTGGCCCGCCAAAGGGGAGATTGGGCGGCGATCCTTGAACTGGCCAGGCAGGCACAGGATCAGGGATACAAACCTCAGGATGCTTTTGAGTGGCTGCCTTTTATCGAAGCCCGGGCCCGCGGCGGCGATCTGAACGGGGCGCTGGCCCTTTCGCGTGATGCGGTGCGACAGGCGGGCAGGGTACGTAAGGGGGTGTGTAACGTCTGGGAACGGGTGCTGGGCCAAGTCCAGGATGGTATTGCATCTCAGGCGCTGGCCGAATTCAATTGCATCCCCTAAAAGAAGCAGGGGCGCGGCTTGACGTCTTAAACATCATGTGCTACTATCTCGAACAAATCTTTTAAGAGGAAGAAAGAGGAGAATCTATGATCCTTAAAAAATACGGCCTCAGGATGGTCGTGATTCTCAGCCTGGCGGCCGTTGTGTTGACCGCGTGCAACCAGCAGGTCTCGAAGGCTCCCGACGCCACCCCCACGGCGATTACGCCTTCGGGACAGTTCGTGCAGTTGACGCCGCTGAGCGACAGCGCGTCGTTCAACGACATTGCCACGCTGGGCGCGCAAACCTCGCAGACCCAGACCGCCATGGCCACCAGCGGAACGCCCGCCACCCCGCAGCCCGTGGTGGTGACGGGTACCCTGGTCACGCCGGGCGCAGGTGTTGGCACGCCGACCAACATCGTCCCCGGTGCCACGACCGCCGTGGCTGCCACGGTCCCGCCCGTCAACACGCCCAGCGGGCCGTTGCCCACCTCGGGGCCCAAGCCTGCCACGTATACGCTGCAGTCTGGCGAGTTTCCCTACTGCATCGCACGCCGCTTCAACGTCAACCCCGATGAACTGCTGTCGCTCAACGGAATATCCGACGGCGGGTTGTTCATGCCCGGGCTGGTGCTGAAGATTCCGCAGACCAGCAACCCCTTCCCCGCCGAGCGCGCCCTGCAGACTCACCCCACCACCTATACGGTCGGCTCTGCAGATGAGACGCTCTACAGCGTGGCCTGTAAGTTCGGCGACGTGGACCCCGCCGCCATCGCCGCTGCCAACGGGATCGCGGTCTCGGCCAAGCTGACTGCCGGGCAGAAGTTGAACATTCCGTAGGATCGCCTCTTACACACAAGCCCAGGAATTTCCCTGGGCTTTTTTTCTATTACAAGGAGACTCTTATGCCTTTTGAATTCCTCAGATCAGAACCTCTCTTTCAGGGGCGCGCCTTCAAGATCCGCCGCGACTACTTGAGAACTCCCGACGGCCGCGAGACGCGCTTCGAGATTGTCGAGCATGGCGGCTCGGTCGTCATCCTCCCTGTGGATGCAGACGGGAACCTGCTTTTTGTGCGTCAATACCGTCACGCCGCAGGCCTGGACCTGCTCGAACTGCCCGCAGGCACCCGTGACGGCGACGAGCCTCACGTCGAATGCGCCGCCCGCGAGATCCGTGAGGAAACAGGCATGGCCGCCGACACCCTCGTGCGCGTGGGCGACTTTTATCTTGCGCCCGGCTACTCGACCGAGTTCATGGCCGTCTTCCTAGCCACCGACCTGCGGCACGATCCGCTCGAGGCCGACGCGGACGAGTTCCTACAGGTGGAGAAGATGCCTGTCCGCGAAGCGCTGGCCCTGGCCGAACGCGGCGAGATGCCCGACGCCAAATCACTGGCGGCGCTCTTCCTAGCGCGCCCATACCTGGAAAAATATTTATAAATGCGCCTGAAGATCTTCCTTACCTAGATAAAACCCCATCCGTTTGATCTCAAAACGGCAGTTTTCTGCCGTTTTTTATTACCTTTTGAATTCCACCAACTCTATCCAAAATATGACAACCCACACCCGAATTCAGGCCTTTAATAACTATCGTCTGGCCTACCCCGAGGATACACTTAGGGGGAGCAGCCTCACAAAATTGTGATAAAATTCACAGTTAGCACATTTACGAGCCTTCGGGCTTGTTTCCTAAAGGAGCATGTATGAAACGTCCTGTTATCACCATCGATGGCAATGAAGCCACAGCCTCCGTCGCCCACCGTTTGAGCGAAGTGATCGCAATCTACCCGATCACCCCCTCTTCGGCCATGGGCGAATTTTCCGACGAGTGGTCAGCCAAGGGCAAGAAGAACCTGTGGGGCACCGTCCCCACGGTGATCGAAATGCAGTCCGAGGGCGGTGCCGCAGGTGCCGTGCATGGCGCGCTCCAGACCGGCGCCCTGACGACCACCTTCACCGCCTCGCAAGGCCTGCTGCTGATGATCCCCAACATGTACAAGATCGCGGGTGAACTCACCAGCACCGTCTTTCACGTGGCAGCCCGCGCTATTGCGGCGCACGCGCTCTCGATTTACGGCGACCATCAGGATGTGATGGCCTGCCGTCAGACCGGCTGGGCCATGCTCTCCTC
>CALLJA010000505.1 GCA_938008865.1 uncultured Anaerolineales bacterium | reverse complement strand
TAAAACAAAAACCACCGTCCCGGTACGGTGGTTCTTCTTACTGCTGTCGGGGCGAGAGGATTTGAACCTCCGACCTCTTGCACCCCATGCAAGCGCGCTAGCCGGGCTGCGCCACGCCCCGATTGAGCGAAGGGCATTATAGCCGCATTGTTCAAATTTTGCAAATCGAGTTTTTCCACGCGTCAGAGGTTCGTCGCGGGGCCGCCTCATTTCCATCTGGCGGAACTGGGATATGCTACAATAAGATACTTGGAGCCATTATGTCAGATATGATAGAAGTCGCTATTGATAGTGTCCGCGTCAGCCTGATGTCGCCGCAGCGCGTGGTCGTGCTCAGGCAGACCGACGCCGACCGTTACCTGCCCATCTGGGTCGGGCCGTATGAGGCCGAAGCCATCACCGTCGCCTTGCAGGAGATCGAGATGAGCCGCCCATTGACCCACGACCTGCTCAAGAACGTGTTCACTGCCTTCAACGCGCGCATCAAACGCATCGAGATCATCAACCTGCGCAACGACGTCTTCTACGGCAACATCGTCGTCGAAGCGGATGGGCACGAGATCAACGTCGACTCGCGCCCGTCCGACGCCATCGCCCTGGCAGTGCGCGCCCACGTCCCGATCCTGGTCCACCCGAGCGTGATGGAAACGGCGGGCATCGTCCCCGAACAGGACATGCCGTCCACTCCACCGCCTGCCGAGTCCAAACCCAGCGGACCCGCCCCTGAAATCTCGGGCAACCGCCTGTCCATTTTCGAGGACTTCCTCGACAAACTGGACCTGGACAAACTGGACGACAAGGACAAACCCAACGACGAGCCCCCGACCCAAAACTGACCCCGTCAAATGACCGATTATTTACCCCAGGAAGCCCCCTACGGGGATGAAAAATCCACCGCCCCCGCCGCCCCGAGCATACCGCATAGTCGGGAAGCCGAAGAAGCCGTCGTAGGGGCGGTGCTGATTAACCCCGAAGTCTATTACGACGTCGCCCAGTTCCTCAGCGCGGATGATTTCTACATCCACCGCCACAAATGGATCTGGGAGGCGTTTACGCGCCTGCACGAACAGCGCATCCCCGTCGACATGCTGACCGTCAGCGAGGAGTTGGACCGCGCCAACCAGTTGGGGGAGATCGGCGGCCCCGCCTACCTGACCTCGCTGGTCAACCAGGTGCCGTCCTCGCTCAACGCCGAATCCTACGGCCGCATCGTCGAGGGACACTCCATCCGCCGCAAGATGATCAACGCGGCCAACCAGATCGCCGCGCTGGCCTACGACGAGAAATCCGTGGTCGACACGGTCATGGACGAGGCCGAGAAGGCCATCTTCAACGTCAGCGAGCGGCGTCTCAAGCACGATATCCAGCCCATCCGCGAAGTCCTCAGCGATTACTATGACCGCATCGATGACCTGGCCAAGCGCCCCGATGACATCATGGGCGTGCCGACAGGTTTTATCGACCTGGACCGCATGTTGAACGGCCTGAACCAGTCCGACTTGATCATCATCGCGGGCCGCCCAGGCCAGGGCAAGACAGGCCTGCTGCTTTCGATGGCCAAGAACGCCGCCCTGACCCACAAAAAGCACGTGGCCATCTTCTCGCTGGAAATGTCCAATGAACAGGTGGTGCAGCGTCTCATCTCGCAGGAGACGGGTATCGATTCGCAGCGCCTGCGCTCGGGCAAGCTGACCGAGGCCGAGTGGCCGCTTTTCACCCACGCCATCGAGGTCTTCTCCGATACCAAGCTCTTCCTGGATGACACGCCCGCCATTACCCCGCTGGCATTGCGCACCAAGTGCCGCCGCCTGCACATGGAATACGGCCTCGACCTGGTCATTATCGACTATTTGCAGTTGATGGGCGGCGACACGCGCAACGACAACCGCGTGCAGGAGGTCTCGTACATCTCGCGCAATCTCAAGATCCTGGCGCGCGAACTGAACGTGCCCGTGCTGACCGCCGCCCAGTTGAGCCGCGCCGTCGAGCAGCGCACCGACAAACGCCCCGTCCTCTCCGACCTGCGCGAGTCAGGCTCGCTCGAACAGGACGCCGACATCGTCATGTTCATTTATCGTCCCGACCAATACGAGAAGGACACGACCAAGCAGAACGTGGCCGAGATCATGGTGGCCAAGCACCGCAACGGACCCGTCGGCAGCGTGGAGTTGATCTTCCGCGGCGCGCTGACCAAGTTCGAGAACGCGGCCACCAAGCACGTGACGTTCGATACATAGACCATTTTGTTGCAAGGGTCGAGGCGCGAGAGCGTCAAAATCCGAAGCAACATCCGCCTTCCGAGAATTTTGAGATTGCTTCGGGCTGGTCGCAGCGCGCAAAGAGCACAGCCTGACTGACTGCCCGCCCTCGCAATGACATCTACCATGAAACCCTTCGACGGCTTTAACTCCACCGAGACTTTCACGTCCATGCCCGATACGCTCTTCCGCGAATTGCTGGCGGAGATCGACGACCTGGACGAGTTGAAGGCCAGCCTGCACGCCCTGTGGCGCATCGAGCACCAGGAGGGACAGGTTCGTTTTTTGCGGATGGAGGAGTTCGGTGGATTCGCTGCGGGCGTGGACAAAGCCGTCTCGCGCGGGACCCTGCTGCGGGTCCAGACCGAGGCGGGGACCTTCATCCTGCTCAACAGCCCGCGCGGACGCATGGCGGCGGAGGCCATCCAAAGCGGCAGGGTCGACCCGAGTCAAATCCAGCACATGCCGCCCATCGAGC
>CALLJA010000504.1 GCA_938008865.1 uncultured Anaerolineales bacterium | reverse complement strand
CACCTTCCAGCCGAGTTCGTCCAATTTGGACATATCGAACTGGTCCTCGGGCACATTGATGTGGACAGCGTCCGCTTCGGCCAGCAGGTCGCCCGTCTCGGCGTCGTAGATGCCCGCCCAGCACTCGGCCAGCCTGCGGTTGGTCTTGCCCGCCTTGCCGACCAGTCTGAGCGGCTTGCCGATGGGCACGTTCTTGCGGTAGCGGATGGCGAGCTTGCCCGTGAACATGAAGCGCGGATTCTCTCCCGAGCCCATGTGCGAGCGGCTGCTAATCTCGTCGAGGATGGCGGCTACGATCCCGCCGTGCAGCACGCCAGGGTAGCCCTGGAAATGTTCGGGTGCGACGTACCTGCTCTCGACCACGCCAGGCTCGGTCTCATAGATGTGCAGGTGCAGCCCCACGGGATTCTCGACCCCGCAGATGAAGCACATTTTGGAATTGGGTTGTTTGATGGGATAGTCGGTCATGTTGTCCTTAATGCGGGGCGGAATACCCTGCGGGTACGATGTGTCATTCCGCCGAACAATCGGCACGCGGAATACCATTCCGCGCCACTGCTACTTTTCCGCCCAGTGGATGGCGATGGTGCCGAACATCAGGCGCTTGAAATGTACGGCCTTGAATCCCGCCGCGGCCATGTGCGCCGCCAACTTTTCGGCGGTCAGGAAGCCTTCGGTGGTATCGGGCAAATAAGTGTAAGCTTCGCGCACGCCCGAAAGCAATCCGCCCAGAGTGGGGATAATGACGTGCATGTGGATCCAGATGAAGGGCGAGAGCAGGTTCTTCTTCGGGCGGGTGGTGTCGAGGATGACGATTCGTCCGCCCGTTTTCAGCACGCGGTATTGTTCCTGCAGGGCCTTGTGCACGTCGATGACGTTGCGCATCAGGAAGCCCGAGACGACCGCGTCGAAGGTGGCGTCTTTGAAGGGCAGGCGCAGCGCGTCCGCGGTGGAAAAATCCAGCGGGCCGACGGTTTGCGCGCCGACGCGCATCATCTCGTGCGTGAAGTCAGCGGCGGCCACTTTGAGGCCAGGCGCCTGGGCGATGGCCTCGCGGGCCAGGTCGCCTGTGCCCGTGCCGAGGTCTAATAGGCGCGATTTCGCATTCAGCCTGGCGAGTTTGATCACCTGCCTGCGCCAGCGCACATCCTGAAAGCCCGTCATCAGGCGGTTCATCAGGTCATAGCGTTTGGCAATCTTGGTGAACATGTTTTGAACGTACGCGGCGCGTTCGTTACCAGTCAATTGGGTCATGGGGTCTCCTGAATGTAGGGCAAATTGGCAATTTGCCCAACGAAAACTCGCCCCATTATAAGGGATTGTGGCTATGTTATACTGCGGCGCAGTATTTTTAGAGGTCGCTGCGAGCAATAGAGCCTGCCCTGGGCCTGTCGAAGGGAAGTAGCCTCCAGTTATGTGGAGGTTGCTTCGTCGGCAAAGAACGCCTTCTCGCAACGACATCATTATTTGGAGGCTCTCTCTTGGCACAACCCAAAATCAACTGGCAGGTCTGGGGATTGGCGATCCGCCCGCGGACTCTGCCTGCCGCCGCGGCGGGCGTGGTGATGGGCTCCGCGCTGGCCTGGGCCGACGGCTGGTTCCGTCTCGACGCGTTCCTCGCCTGCCTGGGCGCGGCCCTGCTGCTGCAGATTGGCAGCAACCTCGCCAACGATGTCTTCGACTTCGAGCGCGGCACCGACACCCCCGAGCGCCTCGGCCCGACGCGCGTTACGCAGGCGGGGCTGCTCACGCCGAGGCAGGTCAAGGTTGGGATGGGAGTCGTCTTCGGGTTGGCGGCCGTGCTGGGACTATATCTGGCCTGGCTGGGCGGCTGGCCGATCATCGCCATCGGTGTTGCGTCCATTTTGGCGGCCATCGCCTACACGGGCGGACCGTTTCCGCTGGGCTATCACGGCCTGGGTGACCTGTTCGTCTTCCTCTTCTTTGGCCTGGCCTCGGTGGCTGGGACATATTACGTGCAGGCGGGTTTTGTCTCCGCCGCCGCATGGTGGATGACCCTGCCGCCTGGCCTGATCATCACGGCCATCCTGGTGGTCAACAATCTGCGCGACATCGACAACGACCGTAAAGGCGGCAAGCACACGCTGGCGGTCCGCATTGGCGAACGCGCCACGAAGGTCGAGTATGTGATCTGCATGGCGCTGGCTTATCTGGTGCTGCCCCTCTCGGCGCTGATGGGAATCATCCCCTGGCTGTCGCTGCTGGCCTGGCTGTCTTTGCCGCTGGCGTATAAATCCACGCAGGTGGTGTTGACACAGAAGGGACGTCCGCTCAACGCGGCGCTGGCAGGCACGGGGCAGACGGCGCTGGTGTTTAGTTTATTATTTTGGGTAGGGTTGGTATTATCACGCTGAGAAAAAATGGACCGCGAAGGACGCGGTGGGCGCGAAGAAAACCATACAAGCTTTGCGGGCATAGCGGTGAAAAAAATAAGGCCACTCACGAGAGTGGCCTTATCGTTTATGAAGCTTTCGGCAGCTTGCCCTGCTGACCTGGGGTGAGCGCATCGGGGATGGCGTCGGCGCCTGCGTCGAAGCCTGCGCGGATGCCCGCCAGGGTCTCGTCCCAGAAGTCGCGGGCGGCCTGGAATTTATCCTGGCGGAAGCGCTCCAACCAGGCGAGCAACTCGGGGTCTTTCAGCCCGTCCGCTTCCCATTGGGCCAGGAATCCCATCACCAGGTCGATGACGCGTTCGCTTTCCCAGAAGACCAGCTTCTCGTCCTCGCGTTCGAAGATGGCGCGCGAGAGGCTGAACTGGTGCGCCTTGTAATTCACGTTCAGGTTGTAGTGCGCCTTGAGGATCTCGTCCGTTATCAGCTCGGACCATTTACGATGGAAGCGGCAGATGCCGCTGTTCTCGTTGAATAACTCATAGGTCATGCGCTCGACGTTCTTGCGGCCCAGCTGGTTAGGCGGCAAAAATTCCACGCCGTAGTGGACGAAGTATTTGCCCATCATCGGCATGGGACTGAGCATGCCTGGCACCCAGTATTGATTTGGAACCATGCAGCCCTGCTCACCGTGGCTGACAAAGACCGCGCGGTCGATGCTGCGGATGC
>CALLJA010000503.1 GCA_938008865.1 uncultured Anaerolineales bacterium | reverse complement strand
AACATGAGCCACGAACTGCGCACGCCGCTCAACTCGATCATCGGCTTCTCGCGCGTGATCCTCAAAGGCATCGACGGACCGATCACCGAGTTGCAGCAGAGCGACCTGACCGCCATCTACAATTCAGGCCAGCACCTGCTCGGCCTGATCAACGATATCCTCGACCTCTCGAAGATCGAAGCGGGCAAGATGGAACTGGCCTTCGAAGAAGTCAACATGAACGACATCATCGCCAGCGTCATGTCCACCGTGACGGGTCTGGTGAAGGATAAGCAGATCCGCCTGGTCAAGAACGTGGCCGCCAACCTGCCGCACGCGCACGCCGACCCGATCCGCGTCCGCCAGGTGCTGATCAACCTGTTCTCCAATGCAGCCAAGTTCACTGACGAAGGTTCCATTACGGTCGATGCCTATATCCAGAACAATTCCTCGGGCCAGCCCGAGATCTACGTGGGCGTGACCGACACGGGTCCCGGCATCGCCGAAAAGGATCAGGTCAAACTCTTCCAGCCCTTCTCCCAGGTGGACGACGCCCCCACCCGCAAGACCGGCGGCTCGGGCCTGGGCCTCTCCATCAGCCAGCGCCTGATCCACATGCACGGCGGCCAGATCGCCCTCAAGAGCGAAGTCGGCCACGGCAGCACCTTCTATTTCACCCTGCCCGTTTTCCACGAACCCAGGCCGTCCGGCTCGGGCGAGAAATTGATCCTTGCCATCGACGACGACCCGCAGGTCATCAGCCTGTACGAACGCTACCTGCACGCTTCGGGCTACCAGGTGGTGCCGCTCAGCGACCCATCACAGGCCGTCAGGCGCGCCGCCGAACTCAAACCCTTCGCCGTCACGCTCGACATCATGATGCCTGGCGTGGACGGCTGGCAGGTGCTGACCGAGTTGAAGTCGAACCCCGAGACCCGCGACATCCCCGTGATGATCTGCTCCATCGTCGAGGACCAGGAGCGCGGATTCAGCCTGGGCGCGGCGGATTATCTCGTCAAACCCATCCTGGAAGAGGACCTGGTCCAGGCCCTCAACCGCATCAATCCTGATGGCTCCATCCGCGAAGTGCTGGTGATCGACGACAACCCCAACGACCTCAGCCTGATGGGCAAGATGCTCACCGACAACGGCCGTTACAAACCCGTGCTCGCCCAGGGCGGAACGAAAGGATGGGAGATGATCCTGGCCCAGAAGCCACAGGCCGTCATCCTCGACCTGTTCATGCCCGACATGGACGGTTTCAAGATCCTCGAAAAGATGCGTTCCAGCCGCAACCTCAGCGACATCCCGATCATCGTCGTCAGCAGCGGTGACCTGACATCCGAACAGCATCAGCAATTGCTCGATTTCGGCCAGCAGTTGATCAACAAAAGCAGCCTGGGCGAAAAAGAACTCATCGCCAACCTTGAACAGGCTTTGCAGCGCGTTAAGGCAGATTAATCCAAGGAGAAACACCCTCTGTGACATTTACCATCAAATGCCTGGACTGCGGCTACACCGCTGAATATCATCCAAGCTCAATCCACTGTCCGCGCTGCAACAGCCAGTGGCGCGAAACCGAATACGACTATCGGACCATTGCCGAAAACTTCAAGCAGCATATCTCCAGCCGCCCCTTCGACCTTTGGCGCTATCGCGAACTTCTGCCCATCCGCAACCCTATCCCCAGCCTCAGACTGGGCGAGGGCGGCACGCCGCTTATCCAGGCCGTCAACCTGGGTATGATGCTCGGCTGCCCCAACTTGTACATCAAGGACGAACGCCAGGGCCCGACCGGCTCCTTCAAGGACCGCCAGGCGGCGGTCACCATTGCGGCGCTCAAAGAGGCGGGCATCACCGAGATGGTGGCGGCCTCCACAGGCAACGTGGCCATCGCCTACTCGGCCTATGCTTCGCGCGCCAGCATCAAACTATGGGCCTTCGTCACCAGCCTGGTGCCCGCCGTCAAGATGCGCGAGATCGCGCTGTACGGCAGCCAGGTCATCAAGGTGACCGGGTCCTACGACCAGGTCAAGCAAATGGCCGCCGAGTTCGCCCGCCAGCGCGGACTGTATCTCGACATGGGCGCGCGCACCATCACCTCCATCGAAGCCATGAAGACCATCGCCTTCGAGATCGCCGAACAGCTCACCGCCCTGCTCGGGCCGCCCCCTTCCGTCAACAGGGAGCAGCCCGCCCTGTGGCGCGCGCCCGATTGGTATGTCCAGGCTGTCAGTGGCGGCATGGGGCCCATTGGCGTCCACAAGGGATTCCGCGAACTGACGGAGATGGGCCTGACCGACCACATGCCCGCCATCGCCCCCATCCAGGCCGACGGCTGCGCGCCAATGGTCAACAGTTGGAAGCGTGGGCTGGAGAGCGCCGAACCAGTCACTTCCCCCCGCACCCGCATCGAGACGCTCGCCACGGGCGATCCGGGCCGCTCTTATAACATCCTCAGCAAACAGGTCAACGACACGCATGGCGCCTTCGAAAGCGTCACCGATGAGGAAGCCTTCCGCGCAATGCACGTGCTGGCAAAAATGGAAGGCATCTCGGCCGAACCCGCCGCCGCGGCTGCCTTCGCGGGGCTGTTCAAACTCATCCGCGCGGGCGTCATCAAACCGACCGATGTGGTGGTGGTCAACGCCACAGGCCATACCGTGCCCGCCGAGCAGTTCGTGCTGGGCGAGAACTGGTCGCGGAATATCGTCCTGCCGCCCAAGGAAGAGACCCCAGAAGACGGCCTGCTGGCCGCGCTCAATAACGTGGCCCCAGACCGCTTCCCGCGCGTAGCTATCGTGGACGATACACCCGAGGCGCGCCGTCTCATCCGCCGCATCCTGCAATCGCAGGGCAACTACACCATCAGCGAGGCCAGCAACGGGCGCGAAGGCCTGGACCTGATCCAGCGCGAACTGCCCGACTTGGTCATCCTCGACCTGATGATGCCCGGCATGGACGGTTTTGCCGTGATGGACGCCCTACGCGCCCGTCCCGAGACTGCCAACATCCCCGTGATCGTATCCACCGCCAAGGAACTGACCCCACAGGAGAAGAACCTGCTCAGCGGACAGATCCAGTCGCTCATGCAAAAAGGCGATTTCCTCAATGACGAATTTCTCGAAGAGGTGCGCTCTCTGATCAAATGAAACGGAAATCTGCTGGCGGCCGGGGCGCGGCTGCCAGCAATCCATTCGACGTGAAGGCCACAACACAACCGGCGGGGAGAGCGACACATCACGGATTGTTCTTCGCGTTCCCAGCCTGCGGGGTTCGTTGGCGGGCACGATTCTGGAGATTGTATTTGATCAACAAAAAAACGGCAGGCGTTTTTGCGGCCCTCGGATCGGCCTTCTTTTTGGGCGTGTCACCGGTCTTTGGGAAACTGGCCATCAACCAGGGATTAAGTCCCCTGGCTGTGGTAGCCCTACGCACCAGCCTGGCCGCCGCCCTGCTCTTCCTGATCGTAGCCCTATTCAAGCGCCAGTTCCTGTACATTTTCCCGGTTGGTCTTTTGGGATGCGCCCTGGCGGGGACCATCAACGGCCTCGGCTCACTGTTGTACTACATGGCGCTCGACCGTCTGCCCGCCAGCCTCGGACAGATGCTCTACTCGCTCTACCCGCTCTTCCTAGCTGTCTGGCTGATCCTTGACCGTCAGACCCTCAGCCGCCTGACGTTGATCCGCATCGGGTTGGCTTCGGTGGCGGTGGTATTGCTCACCAACCTGCCCGCCAGCACCACCGACCTGACGGGCGTGCTGATGATGATCGGCGCGGCCATGCTCTACGCCCTGCACCTGCCCATCAATCAGCGCGTGCTATACGAAGTGCCAGCGCAAACTGTCACTCTCTACACCCTGCTCTCGATGAGCGCCGTAGTTGTGCCTGCCTACCTCCTGTTCGACCGCGCCTGGCCCGCCCAGCACATGCCCTGGGCCCCCGTGCTGGGCCTGACCCTGGCCACCTTCCTCTCTCGGCTGGCGCTTTTCCTGGGCGTCAAGCGCATCGGCGGAATGCAAACCGCCTTGTTGGGTTTGGGGGAATTGCTAGTGACGCTCCTGTTTAGTTACTATTGGCTACACGAAAACCTGTCCCCGCTTCAGTGGTTGGGAGCCGTGGGCCTTGGCCTCAGCCTGCTCCTGGTCCAATTCGAGAAGACGACCCCCGAAAAACACGCCGGGGGCTGGCTTTCGTGGATCCGCCCGCCTGACCCGCCCAAGGAAATCTGGCCGCCGTACCAGTGATCCTCACCACAGCGAGGCGCATAAAAACCTGCCAGCCCATTTGGGGCTGACAGGTTTTGTTTTGCAGCTCGGGACCATGTGAAAGAGCGCTTATTCCTCGCCTTCATACACGTACCCCGTGCCGCGCACGCTGACCACGCGGTTGTTGAGCAGTGGGAATATCTCCAATTTGTGCCGCAGACGGCTGACCAGCGGACGCAGGATCTCAGGCGCTTCGCGCTGTGAGGCATCATAGCCCTGCACTAGCAGGACCAGTTCGCGGTGCGAAAAAACTTTGCCCGTATTCTCCATCAGGATGCGCAGCAGGCGGCCTTCAGCAGGCGTCAGGTGCTCCAGTTTATCCTTCCAGCGGATCTGGCGGCGCGAGAGGTCCACCATGGTGCCGTCTTTAAGAGTGAACTGGGCCGAGGGTTCCTCGGTATCTGTCTCTACGCCAGCAGCGCCGCGCACGCGCAGGCGCGATGAACGGCGCGCCAGACCCTTCTTTACACTGGCCATCACCTGCGAAGGCGAGGCCGGCTTGAGCAGGTAATCGTGGATGCGCA
>CALLJA010000502.1 GCA_938008865.1 uncultured Anaerolineales bacterium | reverse complement strand
TGGCCATCGCCTACCTGCTGCGCGGTGACTTGTTGATCGGCGCGGGCGTGGCGGCCGTGGTCATCGCCCTGAGCATCGGCTTTTTCTCGAAGGAGGGTACGGTCAAGGAGGATACCGCCATCGGCATCCTGTTTGCGGCGGCGCTCTCGCTGGGCGTGGCGTTGATCAGCACCATGCAGACCTACGCCGTGGACCTGAGTCACATCCTGTTCGGGAACGTGTTGGGAGTCAGCACCTCGGACTTGTGGCTGATCGGCGGCCTCAGCCTGGGCATCCTGTTGATCGTGATCCTGCTCTACAAGCCCTTCCTGGTCATCTCCTTCGACCCCGTCCTGGCAGCCACCCTGCGCCTGCCCGCCGAACTGCTGCGGAATCTGATGCTGGTGTTACTGGCACTGACCGTGGTGGTCTCGCTGCAAACCGTGGGCGTCAGCCTGGCAGCCGCCATGCTGGTCACACCCGCCGCGACGGCCTACTTGCTCACCCGCCGCCTCGCGCCGATGATGCTGGTCTCGGCGTTGATCGGCGCAATCTCATCGGTGATCGGGCTGTACATCAGCTATTACTTCAATATCGTCTCTGGCTCCTCGATCGTGCTGACTGCCACCGCCATCTTCCTGCTGGCCTTCCTGTGGAAACGGGTCCGCGCAAAAGGATAGGACTAACCTACCATCTGGATTTCGGGATGGCTTCCTTATAATGGACATATCACTTTCGCCAAAGTTCAAACAGGAGCCAAACCCATGACCATTTTAGAGTTTTCCACCAAGATCAATAAACCCGCCGAAGCCGTCTTCGAGTTCCTCACCAACCTCGAAAACCAGAAGAAGCTGAGCCAGTACATCACCGGCGTCGAAGTCAGTGAGCCACTCAAGGTGGGCACACGCTACAAGATCCAGACCACCACGATGGGCCGCACAATCGAGACCATGAACGAAGTGGTGGCCTTCGAGCCCAACAAGAAGTTCGGCGTCAAGACATTCGCCCCGCCGCCCGCCTCGGATGTGACCAATACCTACCTGATCGAACCCGATGGCGGCGGGACCAAATTGGTTCTGCAACTGGATACCGTTCTCGTCCCCCCCGGAATGCCCAGCATGCCCGGCATGGAAGACATGATGAAAAAGCAGATGTCGGCCACCTTCGAAGCTACCCTGGCCACGATGAAGAAGGCCATCGAAGGATAATTCCCCGCTCAACCTTTTCCCCGCGCCGTTCCCGGCGCGGGTTTTGTTTAATACGATAAAATTGTCCCATGTCCAAACATATTTCCGCCTTCGCCCTTCTTTCCCTCCTTCTTCTTTCACTTCTGGCCTCGTGTTCCACCTTTTCCGCGCCGCCCTCGCCCACCCCAACTCCGCCAGCGACGCTGACTCCCCTGTCGACCTTCACGCCCCTGCCAACGGTGACTCCCACGGCCACCTTGGTTCCCGCCATTGCGCGAGCGGCGTACACGCTGAACGTGATGATGGACTATGACGCCCACACCCTGAGCGTGGACGAGGGCATCATCTACCCCAATCACACCGGTGGACCGTTGACGAGTCTCGTGCTGGCGGTCGTCCCCAACCTGTGGGCGGATTGCTTCACCCTGATCGCCGTCAGCGTGGACGGGACTCCCGTCACAAATTACACGCTCAACGGTCAACGCCTGGACCTGCCGCTGCCCGCCCCGCTCGCTCCCGAAAAAATGGCGGGGCTTTCAATCCAGTACACGCTGTCTCTGCCGTATGCCGAGCAGGAAGACCCGAGCGTCTCGCGTCCGCGCATCTTCGGGTACACCCAGGCGCAGACCAACCTGACGAACTGGTACCCGTTCGTGGTCCCGTATATCAACAGCGACTGGGTGCTGCACGACCCGTGGTATTACGGCGAGCATCTCGTGTATGAAGCGATGGATTACGAGGTCAACCTCAGGTTCTCTAACACCAATCCGCCCGTGGTGGCTTCCAGCGGAGCGCAGCAGCCCAACAGCGACTCGACCCGCTACACCCTCACGGCGGGACGCGCGTTCGTTTTCTCGATGAGCCGCGAGTTCAAGGTCGCCACCCAGCAGGTCGGGGATGTGACCGTTTCCAGTTATTTTTTCCCCGGCTATGACGGCGGCGGGCAGGCGGCCCTGCTCACCACGGTCCAGTCGATGCAGATCTACAGTCAGCGCTACGGGCCGTATCCGCACCAGAGCCTTTCGGCGGTGATGGGCGACTTCAACGACGGCATGGAGTATTCCGCGCTGTACTATCTCAGCCGCGACTTCTACAATCTGTACGACAACACACTCCAAAATTATTTGGTGTTCGTAGCCGCGCACGAGACCGCCCACCAGTGGTGGTTCGAGCAGGTCGCCAATGACCAAGCGCTGCAGCCCTGGCTGGACGAGTCATTGGCCACCTATTCCGAACGTCTCTACTACGAAAGCATCTCGCCAGACGCCGTGCCATGGTGGTGGGCCTACCGCATCGACTTCTATAACCCGCAGGGGTTCGTGGATGTCCCCGTGTATGAAGGCGGCGGCTTCCGCCCGTATACGAACTCGGTCTACTTCCGCGGCGCGCACTTTCTCGAAGACCTGCGCGTCCGCATCGGCGACGAGGCCTTCTTCGCCTTCCTGCAGGACTACTTCCAGCAAAAGCGCGGTGGGATCGCCACCCCCGAGGATTTCTTCCGCATCCTGCGGACGCATACCAGCGCCGACATCTCCGACCTGATCCGCCAGTATTTCCAAAACGTCTACTGATATGACATCGCGGTCGTACGCATTTCGAATCACGATCGGTCTGCTCCTGCTGACCCTGTTGGCGGGCTGCCTGCCCATAGCGGGAATCCCCGCAGCCCCGCCCCTCAGCCTGGTGACCGTGGACCCGAATGCGACCGCCACCCCCACGCCGTTCCAGCCCCTCGCGAACTCGCCCGTCCCGACCTACACCTTCACGCCGCCACCCAGCCCCACCCCCACGTGGACCTTCACGCCGCTCCCGCCGACGGCCACCGACACCCCCCTGCCCATCCCGCCGACCGTCCCGCCCGCCACGTCGCAGCCGTCTGCGGGCAATCGCACGCAGTACCTGTTCTACGTCAACTTCGACTACGCAGCGCGGACTCTCAGCGCCGACGAGACGGTCCGCTATTACAACAACACGGGCGCGACCCTGAGCGAGATCGTCATGGCCGTGCCGCCCAACCTGTGGACGGGCGCTTTCACGCTCAACGCCCTCGAACAGGATGGCGCGGCCCTGACCAGCTACAGCCTCGGCGGCGAACGCTTGACCCTGGCCCTGAACCAGCCGCTTGCGGCGGGCGCGGCCACCACACTTCATTTGACTTTCTCCCTGGCGATCCCGCCCAAGAGTTATGACGGCACATTCGGTTACCTCGGCTACCAGGTCAACCTGACAGACTGGTATCCGTTCATTGTGCCGTACAGCGGCGGATGGATCCTGCACGACGCGTGGTCCTTCGGCGAGCATCTCGTGTACGACGCCTCTGACTTCGAGGTCAACCTCAAGGTCACGGATCCGTCCATCGTCATCGCGGCCAGCGCCCCACCCGAGGCCAACGGCGAATGGACGCGCTACCGCATGTACGGCGCGCGCACGATCGTCTTCTCGGCCAGCGACCGCTACCTCATATCGGAATCAGCCGTCGGGACGGTCAAGATCCGCACCTATTACTTCGAGGGCCTCGAAGGCGCGGGCGAAGGCATGTTGCAGGCGGCTGTCCAGGCGGTGGGATTGTTCAATGCCAAGTTCGGACAGTATCCGTATGACAGCCTGAGCGTGGTCCAGACCGACGTCCCCGACGGGCAGGAGTTCGATGGGCTGGTCTTCCTGGCTACCAAGTTCTACGCCGAGTACGGCGGTTCGGCCAAGAGCAACCTGATCAGCATCGGTGTGCATGAGATCGCCCACAACTGGTGGTTCGGCCTCGTCGGCAGCGACCAGGCCATGGAACCCTGGCTGGACGAGGCCCTGGCGACCTATAGCGAGAACACGTTCTACGCCTACAATTTTCCCAGTTACAATGACTGGTGGTGGAACTTCCGTGTGAACTACTATGGCCCGAGCGGCTGGGTAGATACGTCCATCTACCAGCACACGGCTTTCCGCTCCTACGTCAACGCCACGTATCTCAACGGCGCGAACTTCCTCTACGACCTGAACATACGCATGGGCGATGACGCGTTCTACCGCTTCCTGCGCGATTACGTTTCGCGCCACGCGCGTGGACGCACCAGCGCGTACGATTTTTTCGCCACCCTGCGCCAAAACACAGACGCCAACATCGAAGACTTGATCGACGCCTATTTCCAGGGATCGTATTGAGTTTCCCCCGGGCGGAGCCAGGTGACAGCCGAGTGTAATCGAAGGGCGGAACAGTTCTGAAGTGGATGACTCGGTAGGCTGCCAAAATCCGCGCGTTACCATCAAAAGAGAAAAGATGAACATCGAAGAATCATGGATCCAGACCAACGGCATCCGCCTGCACGTCATGCAGGCGGGACCGCAGGACGGCAAGCCCGTCGTGTTGCTGCACGGCTTCCCCGAGTTTTGGTACGGGTGGAAGAAACAGATGACCGTCCTGGCGGAAGCGGGCTTGCGCGTGATCGTCCCTGACCAGCGCGGATACAACCTGAGCGACAAGCCGCCTGGTGTGAGGGCCTACTCGCTGGCTGAGCTGACCGCCGACATCACGGGCCTGCTCGATGCGCTTGGCCATGAAAAGGCCTACCTCGCGGGCCACGACTGGGGTGCTGCCGTGGCGTGGACCCTGGCCATCGTCCGCGCGGAACGGTTCCACAAGCTGGTCATCCTGAATGTGCCGCACCCCAGGGTCATGTCTGATACGGTGCGCCGCGATCCGCGCCAGATGCTCAAATCGTGGTACATCGGCTTCTTCCAATTGCCGCGCATCCCCGAAGCGACGCTCGGCGCGCGCGACTGCGCCGGCCTGACGAACCTGCTGCGCGCCAGCGGCCACGCCGATACATTCAGCGCCGCCGACCTGGCCGAGTACCAAAAAGCCTGGGGCCAGCCTGGCGCGTTGACGGGCATGGTCAACTGGTATCGCGCCATCCTGCGCCACCCGCCCGACATGCCCGAGAGTCCGCGCGTGCGGATTCCCACGTTGATGCTATGGGGGACGCAGGACGTAGCCCTGGCCGATTGGATGGCCCGTCCCAGCATCGACTACTGCGACGACGGCAAACTGGTCTTCTTCGAGGATGCCACCCACTGGGTGCAGCACGACCGCGCGGCGGAGGTCAGCCAGTTGATGATCGAGTTCTTCAAGTAGGCACCCCCAAACGAACTCCGCAAGTTCTACTTGCGGAGTTTTAACAGTCCAGAAGTAGAACTTCTGGACTCCATGAGAGGCATCTTATGAACCGTCCCCACGTTTTCATCAACGTAGCCGTCAGCGCCGACGGCAAGATGGACACCTTCGAGCGCAAAGGCTCGGCCATCTCGTCCGAGCAGGATAAGTTGCGCGTGCTGCGCCTGCGCGCCGAAGCGGACGCGGTCATGGTCGGCGGGAAGACCCTGCTGAGCGAGGACCCCAAGTTGACGGTCAAACGCGAGGACCTGCGCACCGAGCGCGTTGCCCGTGGACAGAGTCCCAACCCGATGAAGGTTGGCATCGTCACCCGCGCGGACCTGAATCCCGAGGGCGATTTTCTCAACGCAGGTCCCGCGCGGGTGGTAATATTTACCACGGCGCAGACGTCCAAGACCCAGATCGAAACCCTGCGATCCCGCGGCGCGGAGATGTACGTCCATGACGCCGCGCGCGTGGACCTGACGCAAGCCTTGGACACATTGCACAACCTCGGCGTTCAGCGCCTGATGGTGGAAGGCGGCGGCACGCTCAACTTCGAGTTGCTCCGCCTGGGGCTGGTGGACGAACTGACCATGTACATCGCGCCGATGCTCTTCGGGGGCGAATCCGCCCCGACATCGGTGGCAGGCTCGGGCCTGGTCCGTGGCGATGCCATCCCGTTGAAGCTGGTCGGCGTCGAGTCCCATGAAGACGGCGGGGTTTTGATCCATTATAGAGTGTAGGGCGGGACGGCATCCCACCCCACAGGAGAGAACATGACCACATTCACGCACGAACAGATTGAACTGCTGCTGGACGAGAACTGCTGCCACGAGTGCGAAGGCGTGGGCAAGGATAAGGTCTGCGTCCGCATCGAGGCCATCGCCGAACTGCCCTCGCGCTTCGGCGATTTCCACATCGTGGCCTTCTGGAACAACCGCGACGAGAAGGAACACGTTGCCATCATCAAGGGCGAGATCCTCGGCGCCGAGGACGTGCCCGTGCGCCTGCACTCCGAGTGTCTGACGGGCGACGTGGTCGGCTCGCTGCGCTGCGATTGCCGCGACCAGCTCGAAGCCGCACTCAAGATGATCGGCCAGATGGACAAGGGCATCGTGCTCTACCTACGCCAGGAAGGCCGCGGCATCGGGCTGATCAACAAGATCCGCGCCTACAGTCTGCAGGACCAGGGCCTCGACACCGTCCAGGCCAACCTGGCGCTGGGCTTCCGCGACGACGAGCGCGACTACGCTGTGGCCGCGCACATGCTCATGTCGCTCAAGGTCGGCTCGATCAAGCTCATCACCAACAACCCCAAGAAAATGGAGCAGCTCACCGAGCACGGCATCCAGATCACGGGCCGCATTCCGCATGTCATGCCGAGCAACGACCACAACCGTTTCTACCTCGAGACCAAGGCCGCCAAGTCGGGCCACATGATCGACTTCCACGGCAAGGAACACCTGGTCGAGCAGACCGACCGTCCCATCGTCGAGGGCATGAGCGAGGACCAGATTCGGGC
>CALLJA010000501.1 GCA_938008865.1 uncultured Anaerolineales bacterium | reverse complement strand
CTGAAGGTGACATTTGTGACCGTCGGGCTGGTGCCGTTGTTAATCATCCCGCCGCCACGGTCATTTGGGGAAACCCCATTGGCATTCCCGCCAGTGATGGTGAAGCCGTCCAAGGTTGCGTTATCTGCTCCAGATACCACATGATAGGAATAGACGTTTTCCCAAATATCTGCGTACATAAAACCGCTGAGGATGGTATCATCATAGAGGTCGGTGTGACGCTCGTTACGCGTCGTTTCATCGCCGCTAAAGCCGCCATACACTGCCACGCCGGGAACCAGTTGGAAGGTGGCGGTACGGTCTATGCCGTCGGTGGGTTTATAAACGCCGGCCTTGACCCAAATCTCCTGCCCAGGGGCGGCATGTGTCAAGGCGGTCTGGAGACCGCAAGCGGTGATCCATTCTTGCCCGCAAGGCCAGTCGGTATAGCCGTCCGCCTTGGCGTGCAAGACCAGGGGAGTCATGTAAATCTTCAGGTTATCCACTTCATGGATATTGTTATAACTGCCGGTTGCACCGGAAAAACCGAATTTGACTGTTGAGGGCAGCGGGGAAGTTAACGCCTGTTGATCGATGAGAAGGTTTCCATTGATCCAAACCGAAACCTGGTTATTGACAAAGGTGATGCGCACGTGTTTATGTCCACCCTGGCTGCCGGTCTCGATGGGGGTCAGTACAGAAATCAGCAAGGTATTTTGCATGGATGTGGCGCCTTGAATAGCAACATTATCCTGGCCATATGCAGGCGGCGCCACATTCTGGCCGCCAAAATTGCCATATTCATCAAGGCCCACAGCGAAGAGTCCACCGTTGATCCCCTTATACCCCAGGTCTTTGGATGCCCCTCCAGTAGCCGTGGGTGTCGCACCGCCATCGAGCATGAGGAAGGTCAGCCCGTCCGCGCCGTTTCCACCGTAAGCGGCATAATCGAATTCGATATCGAAAGCCCGCCCCGCTGTGGCATAGGCCGTGTTATAGAATGCCACCCCTGTCTTATTATTTTGATTGGGCGTTAAACGTAGCCAACCGGTTTCCAACTTCGCGTCCCCCAGTACCTTCCAGCCCGTCAGCGAGGAAAAGTCTGTTGAAAAGGTGATCATTTCTGCCCGTGCGGGGTTGATCCCGCTGGTGCCGAAAAGCAGCGCCAGCAGGACAGAGAGAACAATAAACCTGCTTATGAACTTATATTTCATGGCATTCTCCTTGAGACAATGTAGATTTCAAAATGAGTTCGATCACCTGGGTCAGTTCTTCAAGGCTGGCAGCGGGGTATGGATGGGCTGAGAGGGCGATTAGGTGCTGAGAATTTGAGTCCAGGTGCAGTATGGGTGGGGTTGGATCGGGAGAAAAAGAAAGGATCAGGGTTTCGATCTGGCCGGCGGTGATCTGCGAGCCGTCGACCAGGATCAGGTCGGGGTGCAGGTCTATCAAGGCGGCGACATCTGACAGCAGGGAGAGATTCTTCACAGTCAGAATATCACCCGTCCGCAGGGCTTGTGTAATTCCCTCTAAAAGGGCTGTATCCCCGTATGCGACCATGACGTGCTGTTGCGGAAAAGTCATGCAGGCATATTAATTTAATTTTAAGTTTGTGAAGTACAGTCCCGGGTACAGTCTTAACTCCCCACAAAAAAGACCCTAAAGGTTTTCAAAACCTTTAGGGTCTTTAGCTCAGGCCAATCCACGCCGTTTGGCGTATTCCTCGGCCTCCTGTCTCCCTTTTAGATGGAGGCGGGAGAGGATTTCGCCCATGTGGTATTTGATGGTGCGTTCGGTCAGGTACAGGCGGTCGCCGATCTCGCGGTAGGTGAGGCCATGCGCCACAAGCTGCAATATCTCGGACTGACGCTCGGTCAACTCGGCCATTTGCGAGGCTTTCTCGGCGAACATTCCCAGCAATTGATTGGCCATCTCGGCTGAAAACTCGGCCTCGCCGCGGATGACCTCGGTCAGCCGCGACATGAATTCGTCGCCGCTTATGCCCTTGGGCAGATAGCCCGACGCGCCGACGCGCAGCGCTTCAAATACATCCTCCTCTGCCATCGAGGTGGTCAGCATCACGATTTTTACCTGGGGTATTTCGGCCTTGATCAGGCGGGTGGCTTCCAGGCCGTTCATGTGCGGCATGTTGATGTCCATCAGAATCAGGTCTGGTTTGAGGGTGCGCGCCAACTCGCGCGCTTCTTGACCGTTCCTGGCCGCGCCGATCACATGCGCCCCGCGCGCACCCAGCATGTTGCGCAGGCCATCAATGAAGAGTGGATGGTCGTCTACGATCAGGATGCGCGCCGTCAGCGAGTCCCCGTTGGAGAGTTTTCTCGGCAGCCGCACGATGACGCGCGTGCCCTGGCCTGACGCGCTTTCGACCACCACCGTGCCGCCCACTTCTTCGGCGCGTTCGCGCATGATCCGCAGCCCAAAGTGCGTGCCTTTGCGACGCTCGGGTCCGCTGTAGTGCGCATCAAAGCCCAGGCCATGATCCTCGATGACGGCCAGCACGAACTCCTCTTCCACGGTAATGCTGACGGTGGCCTGTTTCTCGCCCGAATATCTGCGCGCGTTTCCCACAGCCTCGCGGATGATGTAAATGAGGTGCGTTTCCACTTGCACGCTGGCCAGTACCTCAGGTAGACGCCTGGGCAGGTCCAGTTCGACCTTGAACAGGTAGGCCTGCTCGTAATGCCGGCAGTATCGCTCCAGCGTGGCAAAGAATTCCTGGTGAATGAAGGGGGTGTGACTCTTCAATCCCTGAATATAGGCGCGCAGGTCGTGGTGCGACTCTTGCGCCACCTCCGACAGCCTGGCAAGCAGCGGCTGGGCGTTTTCCACGTCACCCCTGCCGATGAACTCGCGGATCGCCTCGGATTGCATACTGATATAGCCAAAGGTCTGGCCGATGCTGTCGTGCAGTTCGCGCGCCAGCCGTTCGCGCTCGTTGAGCAAAGCCATCTCGCGCTCGTTCTCCATGAGTTTGTGCTGCGCGTCACGCAAGGCCTTCTCGGCCTGTTTGCGTTCCGTGATATCGCGCATGATGCCCAGAATGTGCCCGTTGGATAACATGCGGCCGCTGATCTCCACCTCCATGCGCGAACCGTCCTTGCGATAGAAGGCGCTTTCGGATACCACAAACTTTGTGACCGCCAGCAGGCCCAGTTTGGCGGTGATGTGTTCGATCTCATCTGGCGGAATTTGCTCCATTAACGGCAGGCCGATGATCTCCGTACTGGAATACCCGAACATTTCACAGCCGCGCGGATTGGCCGCAATGATCTGGCTGTCTTCGACCAAAAAGATGCCATCTCCGGCCTGAAGAAAGATATTTTGCAGGAACTCATCGGATAGCCTGGTTTGTGGCTTTTTCATCGTGTGTGCCTCTTTGAATGACCCGATTTATTTTGGATGCGCTTCTTCTCGTAGAGCAAAACGGGGTTGCGCGGCCTGCCCCTGCCACGGCAGTTTGCCCAAATCGACATTCCCGCCGCTGAGAATCACGCCAACCTTCAGGCCCGTCAGGTCGATCTTGCGCTCCCACAGCACGCCGACCGCCACTGCCGACGACGGTTCGATAATGATCTTGGCGCGTTCCCACACGAATTTCATGGCGGCGACGATGCCCGCCTCGCTGACGGTGACAATCTGCTCCACGTTCTCGCGGATGATAGGGAAGGTCAGCGTGCCAAGCGAGGTCAGCAGGCCGTCGGCGAGGGTCTTGGGATTCTCGGAAGGGAGGATGCGACCCGCCTGCAGGGAGCGGTAGGCGTCGTCAGCGTTCTCGGGTTCGCCCGCGATGACGCGCACGCGCGGGGCCACGCCCTTGACCGTCAGGCTGGTTCCGCTCAACAGGCCGCCGCCACCCACGGGGGTGATGACCACGTCCAGGTCGGGGACGTCCGTCAGCAGTTCCAGGGCCGCGGTGCCCTGTCCCGCTATGACGCGCTCGTCGTTGTAGGGGTGGACCACTTCCGCGCCCGTCTCCTCCACGATGCGCGCCAGGGTCGACTCGCGCGCCGCCAGGGTCGGCTCGCAGAAGGTGATGCGCCCGCCGTAGCCCGCCACCGCGTCCTTCTTGACCTGCGGGGCATTGCTCGGCATGACGATGTAGGCGGGGATGCTGCGCATGCGCGCCGCCAAGGCCAACGCCTGGGCGTGGTTGCCCGAGGAATGTGTGGCCACGCCGCGCGCCGCCTGCGCTTCGGTCAGCGAGTAGACGGCGTTACATGCGCCGCGGAATTTGAACGCGCCGACCTTCTGTAAATTTTCGCATTTCAGGAAGACTCGCGCCCCGACCTGCTCGTCGAGACTCTGGCAGGTGAGGACTGGCGTGCGATGCGCGTACGGGCGGATGCGTTCTGCCGCGGCGCGGATGTCTGCAAGGGTGGGGGACATGGCGGCTCCTCGAGGTGGAATATCCCCATGATACTATGCCATCAACGCGGGCGGGGGCAATGGGGTTTATCCAGCACCTTTTGCCTGCCCGCTCATTTTTGGCTATAATGCCTGTATGGATTTTCTCACCCGACTTGCCCAGCCCAACCCGATCCTGCTCGATGGCGCAACAGGCACCGAACTGCACCGCCGCGGTGTGGATACAGGCCTGCCGCTCTGGTCTGCCAACGCCCTGCTCAGCGACGAGGGCGCGCGCGCGCTCAAAGAGATTCACCTTGATTACCTGCGGGCGGGCGCAGAGATCCTGACCGCCAACACCTTCCGCACTCACCGCCGTGCCCTGGCCCCCGCGGGCTACGCCGAGCACGCCCTCGACTTGACCCGCCGTGCCGTGCAGATCGCCCGCGAAGCCATCCGCGAGTTCGGTTCCGTCGAGCCGCGTTTCGTGGCGGGCTCCATCTCCACGCTGGAAGACTGCTACCAGCCTGCGCTCGTTCCGCCCGAGGACCAACTGCGGGCGGAGCATGGCGAGCGGGTGCGGCACCTGCTCGAGTGCGGCGTGGACCTGATCCTGATCGAGACCATGAACAGCATCCGCGAGGCGGTTGCTGCCGCCAGCCAGGCCGCACCCACGAGCGCGCCCGTCATCGTCAGCTTTGTGTGCGACCCGATGGGCAACATCCTCTCGGGCGAAAGCCTGACCGACGCGGCGCGCGAGCTGCTGCCGCTGGGCGTCGCGGCATTAGGCGTCAACTGCGGTCCGACGCCCTATCTCTCCACGCCGCTGGAGGAATTGCGCGCGGCTTGTCCGCCGAACTTCCCGCTGATCGCCTACGGCAATATCGGCTACGCAGACGCGAAGGTTGGCTGGGTTAACACCGACGCGGAAGCGCCTGAGGCTTACTGCCGCCACGCCATGCACTGGCCCGCCAGGATCGTGGGCGGCTGCTGTGGCACCACGCCCGCGCACATTGCCGAACTCAAGGCGCATCTGTAATGTCGGTGTATCTGCACGATATTCCGCTGGCGCAGGCCCAGGCGCGTTTTCAGCAGGCGCTCGAAGAGGCGGGACTGTGGCGCATATTAGGTGAAGAGACCCTGCCGCTGGACGAGAACCTGCTTGGCCGCGTGCTGGCCGAACCTGTGTGGGCCAAAGTCTCCTCGCCGCATTATCACGCCTCGGCCATGGACGGCTTTGCCGTGCGCGCCAGGGACACCGACGGCGCTGGTCCCTCCGACCCCATCACGTTCCAGATTGGACCCTCGGCCCGTTACCTCGACACGGGCGACGCCCTGCCCCCCGAGTTCGACTCCGTCATCCCCATCGAGAACGTCGAGTCGCTCGACGACGCGGGCCGCCTGACCGAGTTCATCCGCAAACCCGCCTTCATCCGCATCCGCGCGGCGGTGGCCCCGTGGAGTCATGTCCGCCCGCTGGGCGAAGATATCGTTGCCACACAGCTGGTGCTGCCCGCGGGCCATGCGCTGCGTCCCGCTGACCTGGGCGCGCTGGCGGCCTCGGGCCACACCGAGGTAAAAGTGGCGCGCAGGCCGCGGGTGGCCATCCTGCCGACGGGCAGTGAACTGGTGCCGCTCGGGACGGAATTGAAGGCGGGCGACATTCTCGAATACAACTCGCTGGTACTGGCGGCCCAGGTCAAGGCCATGGGCGCCGCGCCGACGCGCTACCCGATCACGGCTGACAATTTCGACCTGATTTGCGAGCGCGTGCAGGAGGCCGCCCGCGGGCACGACATGATCCTGCTGAACGCGGGTTCCTCGGCGGGCGCGGAGGATTTCTCGGCCAGGGTGGTCGAAAAACTCGGCGCGCTCCTGGTCCACGGGGTGGCTGTCAGGCCAGGGCACCCCGTCATTTTGGGAACCGTTCAGCGCCCATCGGACTCTGGCCCAACCGACTCTCGACTCCCGACTCCCCATATTCCAATCATCGGTGTGCCTGGCTACCCCGTCTCGGCCGCGCTGACGGTGGATATCTTTGCCGAGCCGATCCTTGCGCGCTGGCAGGGACGCCGTCCGCTGGCGCTGCCCGAACAGCAGGCCATCCTGACGCGCAAGATCGTCTCGCCGCCTGGCGACGACGACTACGTGCGCGTGGCAGTGGGGCGGGTGGGCGAAAAATTGCTGGCCGCGCCGCTCTCGCGCGGGGCGGGCGTCATCACCTCGCTGGTGCGCGCCGACGGCCTGGTGGTTTTGCCGCGCGGCGAACAGGGCGCGGAAGCGGGCCAATCTGTCAGCGTGCGCCTATACCGCAGCCCGAGCGAACTGGACCGCACCATCTTCTGCATCGGCTCACACGACGTGATCCTCGACCTGCTGGCGCAATATCTATCGGACCACGACCGCCGCTTCGTCTCGGCCAACGTCGGCTCGCAGGGCGGGCTGGTGGCTTTGCGGCGCGGCGAGGCACACCTGGCGGGTTCGCACCTGCTGGACCCCGAAACGGGCGAATATAACCTGGCGTATCTCAAACAATACCTGCCCGGCGTGCCCGTCAAATTGGTGACGCTGGTGGGGCGCGAACAAGGCCTGCTGGTGAGGCGCGGCAACCCGAAGGGACTCAAAAGCCTGGGCGATCTGATTCGCCCGAGGGTTCAGTTCGTCAACCGTCAGCGCGGGGCGGGCACGCGGGTGCTGCTGGATTATTCCCTGAACAGATTGGGGATAGCCGCTGAAAACATCCTCGGCTACAATCAGGAGGAATATACCCATCTGGGCGTGGCGGCGGCGGTCGCTTCGGGCCGCGCCGACTGCGGGCTGGGAATCCCCGCCGCAGCGCAGGCCCTCGACCTGGACTTCGTCCCGCTGTTCAGCGAACGCTATGACCTGGTCATCCCGAAGGAATACGCCGACAGCCCGCTGCTGGCCCCGTTGTTTGGCGTGCTGGCAGACGATGGCTTTCGACGGGCGGTATCCAGCCTGCCCGGCTACGATGTGACTGCGATGGGTAACGTTATTTTGGAGGCATAGATGAAAGGCGCACTTGTCATAGACGATAACCGAAATACGGCCGACGCCCTCAAGCAGATGCTGGATGTGCTGGGCGTGCCCGCCCGCGTGGCGTACGGCTCCAGCCCCGCCATGAGTCTGCTGCGGGCCGGTTCCCCGGGCCTGATCCTGCTCGATATCAACATGCCCGGCGTGGACGGAACCGAGATCCTGTCCTTCATCAAGCGCGAACCGCGCCTGTCCTCGGTGCCGGTCATCATCATCACCTCCGACGACCAGCCCGAGACGAAGCAGCGCGTGCTGCGGGGCGGCGCGCAGGCCAT
>CALLJA010000500.1 GCA_938008865.1 uncultured Anaerolineales bacterium | reverse complement strand
GAGTTCCGCGAAGCGGCGCCCGGTCATTTTGTGGCCTGTTGGATGGTCAAGTAAGAGTTTCCCATGGCGCCCTCGATCCTGCTTGTTGACGACCAGCGCGACATCCTGCGCCTGCTGCGTTCCACGCTGAACACCATCGGGCACGAGTTGGATATTATCGAGGCGCCCTCCGGTGAGGAGGCCTTGCTGGAGGCTTCGCGCCGCCACATCGACCTGCTGGTAGTGGACTACCTGCTGCCCGGCATGACCGGCATCGAGTTGATGCACAAGATCCGTATGCGTCACCCCGATATCAAGATCATCCTGATCTCGGGCATGTCAGACCGCAAGGTGCGCGACGAGATGATCAACGCGGGCGCGGTGGCCATGTTCGACAAGCCCATCCCCCTGGCCGATTTCCTCGACGCCGTCGAACGCAGTCTCGGGCTGGTCCGCACCATCTTCCCCCCGGAGACCTCTGAAAAGAGCGCGCGTCAGCAGAGCCGGCTCTCGGACCTGCTGGCCAACTTCCGCCAGGATATCAAGGCCCAGGCAGTCTTCCTGCTCAGCGACCGCGGACGGGTGCTGGTCCGCGCCGGCGAACTGTACGACAGCAGCATGGAAGTCTCGCTGATCTCGGCCCTGATGGCCATCTTCAGCGCGGGCCTGAAGGTCTCCAAATTCATCCACCAGGATCAATTGGAAAGTTATTACGTCTTCAACGGCGGCGACCAGGACCTGCTCTTCATCCCGGTCAACCCGATGTATGCCCTGCTGTTGGCGGGCAAGGGGCTGGCCGACCGTGAGACCGTGCTCGATACCGTCCAATCCTTGCTGGCTGTGCGGGACGAGGTGGACAAGTCCCTACGACACCTCGGCGTGACGGGGCAACTTTCCGCTCCCGAAGCGCAGGCAGCGACTCCTGTATCCGCGCCTACTGTGCCCGACAAGTTGCCTGAACAAGAGACGGTCAAATACGTTGAGCCGCCAACCATGGCCGAGATGGAAAACCTGTTCAAACAGGCCAAAAAGAAGAAGATGAAGACCGACGAATTGGACGCCTTCTGGGGCGAGGCCGCCGTGAAGCATAGCAACGCTCCCACCAACCCGGACGTCATCTCGTACGACCAGGCCCGCCAACTCGGCCTGATGCCCGACGACGAGTAACCGTATTGCCCGCCTGTCCAGCCTGTGATACAATCCTGCCCGCACTGGGGCATGGTGCAACGGCAGCACACCAGCCTTTGGAGCTGTGGATCTTGGTTCGAGTCCAGGTGCCCCAGCCACACTTTCCCGCGTATGCGGGGCTTTTTCTCTAAACAGGTCTTACGGCCCCAGGCGGGCGTAAGCCTGTTTTATTTTTACC
>CALLJA010000499.1 GCA_938008865.1 uncultured Anaerolineales bacterium | reverse complement strand
ACGGTTCGGCGGAGCATCTCAACAAGGAAACGCTGGCTCAATTGCTGTATGGCGGCATGCGTTCTCCGCGCGTGCTGGAACACATCACCCATTTATTGCAGCCAGAGAGCGTGCCTGTTGCGTAACTGACCTATCAAAAATGAAACAGCCTCCGTTCATCATGAGCGGAGGCTGTTTGTTTTTACGTTGAATTACTCGGTCACTGTGATGGGAGCAAACTGAGAGTAGGTATTCCCGTCCAGGTCTTCAACGATGAAGCCGACCACATAGTAACCAGCGGGGGCGGGAACCTCTTCCCACATAAAGCCCTGGTCGCCGTAGGTGAAGGTGTCGCCTTCCTGATAGCTGGTCATGACCTGACCGTTCTCATCCTCGGTCTGGATGGTGTACAGCACGGTGAACTGGTCGCCTGCTTCAGGGATGATCTCCCACGGTGCGCCTTTACCATCCTCGCCCGTGAAGGCAAAGGCCTGGAAAAATTCACCATCCGCGAAGAGCAGCAGGGCGTAGTTCGGGTCGGCACCGTCGGCGGGGGCATAGATGCCATACACGCTGTAAGTGATGGACTCATCCACTGCGCCATAGTCCTCAGGCTCAAACAGCGCGAAGGAAGACATCTCCCCATCGTTGAGCGAGAAGATGGTGGGCGTCCACTCGTATTCGAGGCTGATCGGGCTTTCGCCGTAATTGGGATAGTACACGCCGCCGATCTCGCGCACGTCGTCGGTGACGAGATAATCCATATCGGCTACCAGTACCGCGCCGCTGACCTCGTCCACGTAGCCGACGAAGGTGTAGATGTAGGCGATATTCTCGCCGCTGACCTCGCTGGTGAGGATCACTGACTCGTCGTGGGTGATGGTGTCGGTGGAAATTTCCAACGGCAGAAGATCGAACACTTCGGCGCCAGGGGCAGTGATGTCTTCGGGCGCGGGCGGGATGTAGCTCTGGGCCTGCGAGGGTTCGAAAGTCTGGCCGGTGTAGTGGAAGAGCAGGAAGTCATCCCAGGTGGAGGATTCTACGAAACTGTTGGAGTTCGCCAGATATTCCGAGGTCAGGCCTTCGATCTTATACAGGCTGGAGGTGGGGAAGTAGATGGTGAAGCCCGTGGCGCCTGCGCGGTCGGGACCATGCTTCTCGGCCACCAGCGCCGACTGGATCGCGCTGGTTACTGCACCTGCAGCCTCGCTTAGGGACGCGTCGCCCGTGGTTTCGGCGGCGAGCTGTGCAAAGTTGCCCAAGTCGATGTACGGTGAGGGATCATCGTGCCCGAAGACGCTCTCGAAGCTTTGGGCATAAGCGCGAGCCTTGGCCACGCCCTTCTGATCGACATTGGCCAGCGCCACACTCAGGTCGTTCACCGCGCCGACCAGGTTGGGCACATCCGCTGCGCTGACTGCGCTCAGCGTGATGCCTTTGCCCAGTTCATCGGCCACAGCCTTGGCAGTGTAGTCGCCATAAACCGACAGGCGTACCTCATCGTCTACGATGCGCTGATCGTCGATGATGTAGGAGTCCACGATGCTGGCGGCCACCTGGGCGTTATCCACGCCAGGGTTCTCAGCCAGTTGACCGACCCAGGCAGTGTAGGCCCAGCCCAGCGAAGGCTCGGTCTCCTGTGAGGCGATGATGTAATGCGCGTACGGGTAGACCGCCGCATACACTTCCAACTGGCTCATCAGACAGGCATCGAAGCCGAGTAGGTCGAATTTGCTCACGCCCGTGGAAGAAGTGATGCTTTCCAGCGCGGAGCTGATCTCCCACAATTTCAACTCAGAGCCTTCGTTCGGGGCAGGGTCATTCCAACCACCAGGCCAGCCTGCGCCGTGGTCTGAGAGGATCAGCGCGTAGCGGTCGGCAGGGTAATTCTCGATGGCCCAGGTGACGTAGTCGACCAGTGTCTGCGGGTCGCCCATGTCGGCCTCGCCCAGGTCTTCGAGTTCCTCCGAGGCGATGGTGGACATGTCGTCGTCCTGCACGATGTGGTAACGCTTGGTGCCCGTCCAGTCGCCGTCGCCGTCGAAGGCGCCGTCGAAGCGATCGAGCTGGGCAACCATGTTGACCTTGTCGGTCGAGCCGACACGTTCCATTTCGTTCAGGTCGGTGAAGATGTCTTCTTCGAGCACATCATCATCGGCATCCAGATACATGATGATGGTCCAAGAGTCGCCCGTGCCTGCTGCATCAGGGTCGCCGACGACAGGTGCGGCGGTGGCTTCTTCTTCAACAGGCGCTTCTGTCACCTCAGCGACGGGTGCTTCTGTGCCGACAGGGGCCTCAGTGGGTTCGATGTCTTCGTTTGCGCCGCAGGCGCTCAAAAACAAAGCTGCGATGACGAGGAGAGCAAAGAGCGTTCGAAACGCTTTCATGAGAGAGTTCCTCCAGGGAAAGATGTGAACAGCTTACTGGGAGTGCGCTCGTAGTATACACATGCGCTCTATTTCGATAAATTACAGTTTTGTAAATATCCGCACAAAAAGAGCGTTATTTGCGATGCTGCCGTGATCAAAATTTCCTGTGGTACAATCCAACCCATGATCTACACTTTCAAGGCAGGCAAGTCGCCCCTGGTCATCGGTGTGCGCGGCTTCATCTTCGCGGAGCCTTATCGAATCGCGCCTGCTCTCGGAAGATAGCGTTCTTTTGCTGCTTACGCCGCAGGCTGCCCTGCGGCGTTTTTATTTAACGGCGTGGGGGCCACCTGCCAGGGAAACTCCTGGCGACTACAAACCTTGACGGGTTGCCCCTGCACAATCAAAATGGAAAAATATCATGATCCAAATTCAACTCTCCAACATTACCCTGGTGCTCGGCGGGCGGCGCCTTTTCGAGAATCTCAACTGGGAGATCCAAACGGGACAGAAGATCGGGCTGATCGGCCCGAACGGCGTGGGGAAGTCCTCGCTGTTCAAGCTGATCGAAGGGGAGCATACCCCCGAACTGGGCGGATCCATCACCCGCGCCCGCTCGATCTCGACGGGATATCTGGCTCAGCAGCCCGAGCTTGACCCTGCGCTGACGGCGCTCGACGCCGCCATGCAGGGCAACCCGCGTGTGGCCGAGGTCCACATGGAATTGGAGCGCGTGGAAGCCAGCCTGGGCGATCCATCCGTGTATGGGGACGAGCGCAAATTGCAGCGCGCGCTGGAGCGTCAGCACACGCTGATCGAGGAGT
>CALLJA010000498.1 GCA_938008865.1 uncultured Anaerolineales bacterium | reverse complement strand
GGCGAGCGCGCCCTGGCCGACGTGCAGACGCAGGTCGCTTTCGGGCCGCGCACGCCTGGGTCCGAGGGCCACGCCCAGGTCCAGGCCTGGATCATGTCCGAGTTGGAGGCGGCGGGCTGGATCGTCGAGATCCAATCCAGCGAGAGGATGGGACACCCCGTCGAGAATATCGTCGCCCGCCGCAGCGACGAAGCGCCGCAGGTTATCCTGGGCGCGCACTACGACACCCGTTTCTTCGCCGACAACGACCCCGCGCCGAAGAATCACGACCTGCCCGTGCCAGGCGCGAATGACGGCGCCTCGGGCGTGGCCGTGTTGCTCGAACTGGCCCGTACCCTGCCGTCCGAGAGTGTGCCCGCCTGGCTGGTCTTCTTCGACGCCGAGGACAACGGCCGCATCGACGGCTGGGACTGGATCCTCGGTTCGCGCGCCTTCGTGGAGCAGAACCCGACCCTCACGCCGCGCGCCGTGGTAATCGTAGACATGGTCGGCGACGCGGACCTGAACCTGTACCTGGAGCGCAACTCCACCCCGTCCATCCGCAACGAGATTTGGGCGCTGGCCGCCAGCCTGGGGTACGGCGACGTATTCATCGCCGAGGAGAAATATAGCATGCTGGATGACCATACGCCCTTCCTCGAAGCGGGGTTGCCCGCCGTGGACATCATAGACTTCGACTATCCCTACTGGCACACCCTCGCAGATACGCCCGACAAGGTCTCTGCCGCCAGCCTGCAGGCGGTTGGCGCGACCCTGCTGGAGTGGCTGACCCAACAAAATCGTCAACGTTAGTATCATGTTCAAACTGGCAAAGTCGGCGTACACTTGGGGCACATGATCGTTCCCGAACTCCTCACCCAGGTCCGTGAACCCTGGATTCAGCGCGTCTCGCAAGCCCTCGCCCGCGGCACCGGGGTGCGGGAAAGTTTCGTTACCGAACTGGGACGTTTTTACGACCTGATGATGCAGGCCGTCATCACGGGCGATTCGGCCTGGCTGGAGCCGATCCTGTACGATTGGGCGCGCTCCCCCACCGAAACCGACCTCGACCAGGGCCAGTATCACGTGGCCTTCGTGATGAACCGCATCATGAGCCTGACCATCGAGGTGGCGCGCGAAACCCTCCAGGAACAGGACGCGCTCGATTACATTGCCACGGTCATCCCCGTCTTCAGTTACGGCATCGAGGTCGTCTCGCGCTACGAGATGGAGACGCGCCTGACGCACATCGCCTCTGAAATGTCGGACGTGCAGAAGAAGATGGAACAACTCGACCGCAGCAAGTCGGGCTTCATCGCCGTGGCCGCCCACGAGTTGAAGACGCCGCTGACCCTGATCGAGGGCTACGCTTCGATGATCCGCGACCAGGTAGCCGCGCTGCAACAGCGCAGCGTGGACGGCCTGCTCGAAGGCATGAACGGCGGCATCAACCGCCTGCGCCAGATCGTGGACGACATGATCGACGTCTCGCTGATCGACAACCACCTGCTCTCGTTGAATTTCCAGCCCGTGCAGGTCGGTTTGCTGCTCGACCTGTTGAAGAACGAACTGGAGCCCATCATCCAGGAGCGGCAGCAGACCCTTAATATTGAGAAGTTCAAGGGCAGCGACACCTGGATATTCGCCGACCCCGAGCGCCTGTACCAGGCCCTGCGGAATATTTTGAGCAACGCCATCAAGTTCACACCGGACACAGGTTCCATCCAGGTGGACGGCCGCACCCTGCCAGGCTTCATCGAGATCACCGTGGCAGACACGGGCATCGGCATCTCGCCCGAGAACCAGGCCCAGATCTTCGAAAAATTCGGCCAATTGGGCCGCGTAGACCTGCACTCCAGCGGCAAGACCAAATTCAAAGGCGGCGGTCCGGGCCTGGGCCTGCCTATCGCGCGCGGCATCGTGGAGGCGCACGGCGGCACCATCTGGGTCGAATCGGAAGGATACGATGAAAAGAAAATGCCCGGCTCCACGTTCCACATTTTGATCCCCGCGCGTACCGACGCCGTCGATTCGCGCCTGAGCAAACTATTCGATAGCCTAGACACAACCCGCACACAACCCGATGTCCAAGAAACAACCCGAACCCACGATCCCGCCGCGTGAACGCGCTTTTCTCGTTGGCGCGGAAATTTTTCAACAGAAGCACCTCCTCTCTCTGGAAGACTCTCTAACCGAACTCGCCCTGCTGGCCGACACGGCCGGTCTGGAGGTCGTCGGTGAGTTGACCCAGAAACTGGACCATCCCCACGTCGAAACCTACATCGGCCCGGGCAAGGTGGAGGAGTTGAAGGCTCTGGTCGAAGAGACACTCTCGCAGGTGGTCATCTTCGACGATGAGTTAAGTCCGCGCCACCAGCGCGAACTGGAAAAGGTGCTCGGCGAGAAGGTCCGCATCCTCGACCGTACCGCCCTGATTCTCGACATTTTCGCCCAGCATGCGCACACCCGCGAGGGCATGTTGCAGGTGGAACTGGCGCAGTATGAGTATTTCCTGCCGCGCCTTACCCGCCAATGGACGCACCTGGCCCGCCAGGCAGGCGGCGGCGGCGGACGCACCGGCTCGGCCGGCGGAGTCGGCTTGCGCGGCCCGGGCGAAACGCAACTGGAAGTCGACCGCCGCGCCATCCGCACACGCATCGCCCACCTCAAACGCGAGCTGGAAAAGGTCCGCGCCCACCGCATGCGCTATCGCGCCCAGCGCAAGCGTTCGCGCATTCCCACCGTGGCTCTGGTCGGCTACACCAACGCGGGCAAGTCTACGCTGTTGAACCGCCTGGCCCGCGCGGACGTGTACGCCGCCGACCAGCTCTTCGCCACGCTCGACCCCACCACCCGCCGCGTGGAACTGCCCGGCGGTTACCAGGCGCTGATGACCGACACGGTCGGTTTCATCCAGAAACTGCCCACCACCCTGGTAGCGGCCTTCCAGGCCACGCTCGAAGAAATCGCCGAAGCCGACCTGTTGCTGCACGTGGTCGACATCTCGCATCCCAACGCGCTCAACCAGTTCCAGGCCGTGCAGGAAACGCTGGACGAGATCGAAGCGGCCCACATCCCGATGGTGACGGCGCTCAACAAGGTGGATAATCTCAAAGCACCTGAAGCGGCTCGCGAGGTCGTCAGCCGCTATCCGAAGGCCGTGGCGGTCTCGGGCCTGAAAGGCCTTGGCCTGCCCGACCTGCTGCGCCTAGTGCAGGAGGAACTGTACGAGGCCTATGCGCCCGTCCATGTGCGACTGCCTTATCAGCAGGGTGCGCTCATCTCCCTTTTCCACGAGTCGGGACAGATTGAGCGCATCGAGCACGAGCGCGGAGGCGTGGTCATGCAGGGACGCGTGCCCGGGCGACTGGTGGCCCAGTTCACACCCTGGCTGATCGGCGCTGCCCGTCCCGCCGCGCTGGAGACCGATGAAGACGAGGTCGAAGACGAATTTGACGATGAACTCGACGACGAGTTCGATGAAGAGGATGAAGGCTGATGTCGAAATTTTTGGATTTCATGTCCGAATACCTGGCCCACCGCAAGGGCCTGTTACCGCTGATCGGCATCGGGATGATTCTCCTGAACCTGCTGCTCCAATTCCTGCTGCCTGCGGGGAACATCCTGCTCACCTCCAACCTGTTCCTGCACATCGGGCTGGTGGTCGCCCTCTTTGGCCTGATGCTGGCCTGGGCGCTGTGACCGCCGCTACGGATTGAAAGCCTGCCGCAAGTTTTTCCGTTGACAGGCCCACTAAATTCTGATAACATCCGTCCACATTAGACCTGACCACAGGAGACAAACATGCTACAAGAAATCGAAACCCAGACCGTTACCATTACCTCTTCAGCCGCCCAGGCTGTCAAAGACATCATGAGTCAGCGCAACCTCGAAGGCTACGCCCTGCGCGTGTATGTGGCCGGCGGCGGGTGTTGCAGCGTGAACTTCGGCATGGCCCTCGACAACAACTTCCGCGACGTCGACACCACCTTCGACAGCAACGGCGTCAAAGTGGTCGTGGACAACGTCTCCATCGACTACCTGCGCGGCGCGACCGTGGACTTCGTCAACGACCCGACTCACGGCGCGGGCTTCCTGGTGGATAGCCCGGCCGCCAAGAAGGACCACGAGCACGGCGGGGAAGGCTGCGGCTGCGGCGGTTCCTGCTCCTGCCAGAACTAGGATCGTCCCTGTAAAACGAAAAAGACCGGCTTCCGCCGGTCTTTTTAATTCGCAACAGGTCAGCGCCCGCCGCGCACGAAGGAGATTGCAAGCCCCAACACGCCAATGAAGCCCAGGCCGAAGATCAGCAGCCCCATCGGGATTCCGCCCGATGAAGTGGAAGTATCGGCAAAACTGGGCACCACCAGCGGCGCGGGCGCGGTAAAGGTGGGCATGCGGGTGGCCAGTTCGGGGGTGATAAAGGCAGCCTGCAGCGTGGGATCGATGGTCGGCGTCGAGACCGGGGTGGGCGTGGGCGGCGGCTCGACGATGGGCAGGTTGGCCCCGGGCGAGATCCTCACCAGCGGCGCGTACACCCATCCCAGCGACCCGGGCACGCCCGGGTATGCGATCTGGATCCAATCGCCGCCCGGCGAACGGCCAGTGGCGGGCACCTGCTGCCCCGCCAGGAGCACGCCGATGGGCGGATACAGGTAGGTGGATGGCCCGCCGCGCACGTTGATCTGTTCCTGATCCAAGTTGACGGTGACGTAGGCCGCAACCGGTGTGCCGGTCACGGTGGGGACTGAGCCGGTCGGTTGCTGCGCGCGGACCACGCCCGCGCCCGGGCCAGCCAGGACCAGCCCAAAAACAGCAACAAAAATACACAGCCCAAAAAGGAGTTGAAACCAGGTTCGCTTCATATTCGTAAGTATGGGTTGAAGGAGAATCGTAAAGGCGATTATAATCGAAAACATGGACCGAAAAGTTTTCCACGGCAACATTACCCCGCTCGACGTGGCGCAGGCGCTCCTGGCCGAGTTCAACCGCGGCAACCTGCGGGCGCAGACAGTCGGCCAGGGTGAAAAGGTCATCGTGCAGATCGGCACCCGCCCCGGGGCTACCTCGGGCGGCGACACGGCTATGACCGTCACCCTGCAAAAGTTCGAGGACGGCGTCATTGCCGAGATCGGGCAGCAGGCCTGGTTTGGCGTGGCCGCCAGCCTGGGCACCACCGCCCTTTCGGCTTTGCGCAACCCCTTCGCCCTGCTTGGACGGTTGGATGACCTGGCACAGGATATCGAGAACCTGCAGCTTAGCGAACGCGTCTGGCAGGTGATTAGTGGCGCGGTCCAGGCACGCGGCGCTTCAAAGAAACTCTCCGAACGCCTCAGCCGTTTGGAATGCGCCTACTGCGGCACGGCCAACCCGGTCGGTGAACCGTCCTGCATCGCCTGCGGCGCGCCGCTCGGCAAAGCCCAGCCTGGAACCTGCCCCCACTGCGGGTTCGTGGTCCGGGCGGGCGAGAAACAATGTCCGAACTGCACCAAACCGCTCTAGCGGCTCTCCACTCCCCCGCGTGCGGGGGAGTTTTCTTGCCCGTAGCGGTAGGAATAGCGGGTCAGATGCGAGACTTGCAGAATCCCAGGGGACCTTCTATAATGTTTTCAGATGAACCTCAACGATTTGGAAGCCCGTCTGCAAAACTTGATCGAAGTCCGCCTGACAGGTGCTCTGCCCGGCCAGAAGATCGAAGACCGCGTCATCCAACGGCTGGCGGGGTCGATGCAGGCCAACCTGGTGCGCGAGGCGGACGGGACGATGACCGCCCCGAACGTGTACACCATCATCGTGCATCCCGGGGCCACCAGCCGCTGGCAGGATCCGCACCTGTTGGAGGGCCTGTTGGAAGCGCTTAAAACGGCTGGGCAGGAAGCCGGCCTGCGCTTTACCTCACCGCCGGTCATCACCATTTCGGCCGACTTCGACCAGCCTGCCAATGATGCCAGCGTGCTGGCCTCTCACCGTGTGGAACCCATCTCCGAGACAAAGGGCATGCCCAACGAAAACGCACAGCCGCCGCAGGAACCCGAACGCATCCCCGAGAACGCCTTCCTGATTATCGAGGGCGTCAAGGTCTTTCCGCTGACCGTCAGCGTGATTAACATCGGCCGCCGCATGGATAACCAGCTGGTCATCGACGACCCGCGTATTTCGCGCAACCACGCCCAACTACGCGCCATCAACGGGCGCTTCGTGCTGTTCGACCTGAACTCGACCGGCGGCACCTTCGTCAACGGGCAGCGCACCAGCCAGTCGGTGCTGTACCCGGGCGACGTCATCTCACTGGCAGGGGTGGCGCTCATCTTCGGGCAGGACAACCCGCCCCAACGGCCCGACCTGGTGGATACGGCCCCCCTCAACCCGGCCGCCTCCGAGCGCCCGACCGCCATCCTCAAAGACCGATCCACAGCGAAATTCAACAGACCGAAATGAGCGGCTCCATCGTCCTGGCCCTGCGCCTGCTGCTGGCCCTGGCCCTGTACGGTTTCCTGGGCTGGGCCTTGTTCACCTTCTGGCGCGACATCCGCCGCGAGGCACTGGGGCTGGTCAACCGGCGGGCGGCGGGCATCAGCCTGACGATCCGCGTGGGGGAGGAAACCATCGCGGTGAAGCATTTCATCCAGGCTGAAATCACCCTCGGGCGGGACCCTGTCTGCGATATCCCCATTTTCGACGAAACCGTTTCGGCTCGCCATGCACACCTGACCTATCACCACGGGCAATGGTGGCTGGAAGACCTCGGCTCGACCAATGGTACGCGACTCAACCACGAAACCGTCACCCTGCCCACGGTGCTGACCTCGGGCGACGTGGTCGGCATCGGGCAGACCAGCCTGCTCGTCAACCTGGCGGCGGAGGCGCTGGTCTCCCCCACCATCCGATTAGGGAGCAATCATGACTAAATCCGCTTCACTCGCTACGCTCGCGATCATCGGCGGCTCAGGCCTGTACAGCATGAGCGGGCTGGAAGATGCGCGTGAGTACGCCCTCGACACGCCCTTTGGCAAACCCAGCGCGCCCATTGTGGTGGGGACCCTCGAAGGACAGCGCGTGGCCTTCCTGGCCCGCCATGGGCTGGGACATCACATCACGCCCAGCGAGGTCAACTACCGCGCCAACATCCACGCGCTCAAGTCGCTCGGTGCAACGCAGATCGTCAGCGTGAGTGCCTGCGGCTCGCTGCGCGACGACTACGCGCCCGGGCACATCGTCATCCCCGACCAGATCTTCGATAACACCAAAGGCCGCGAGCGGACCTTCTTCGGCGAGGGCCTGGTGGCGCATGTCAGCATCGCTGAGCCGTTCTGCAAGACACTCTCCGACGAACTCGAAGAAGCCACCCGTGCGGCGGGCGCGACGACCCATCGCGGCGGGACCTTCATCACCATCGAGGGGCCGCGCTTCTCCACCAAGGCCGAGTCGAACACCTACCGCACCTGGGGCATGTCGCTGATCGGCATGACCACCTCGCCCGAGGCCTTCCTGGCGCGCGAAGCTGAGATGTGCTACGCCGTGATGGCCCATATCACCGACTACGACGTGTGGCACGTCAGCGCCGCGCCCGTCACGGTGGAGATGGTCATCCAGACTCTCAACAAGAATACCGAAGCGGCGCAGGAAGCCGTGCGCCTGCTGGCGCGCGGCCTGACCCAGCGTGATTGCGCCTGCCAGCATGCCCTGGCCGACGCGCTCATTACTGACCCCGGCCGCATTCCGCCTGCCACCCGCCAAAAACTGGACCTGTTGGTTGGAAAATACCTCAAGTAATCTCCATGCCTGACGCCATCCAAAACCGTCTGCTCCGTTGGGCGGCGGTTTTCCTTTTTCTCTACTCGGTCATCCTCACGCTCTCGCCGGCCGTGCGCGAACATTCCTTCGCCGCGCCGCTGCGCTGGTCGCACTGGCTGGGATTCGCGGTCTGGGGCGTCCTCATCATCCTTGCGGACCTGATCACGCGCCGCGCCCTACCCGACCGCGACCCCTACCTGCTGCCTGCCGCCGCGCTGTTGAGCGGCTGGGGCCTGCTGACCATCTGGCGGCTCGACGAAACCTTCGGCCTGCGCCAGATGCTCTGGCTGGCCGTCAGCATGATCGTCTTCCTGCTCGGCCTGCGCCTGCCGCACGACCTGCAATTCCTGCGCCGTTATAAATATGTGCTGCTCAGCGGCGGACTGTTGCTGACCGCGCTGACCCTGCTCTTCGGCACCAACCCGGGCGGCGGGGGACCGCGCTTGTGGCTGGGCTGCTGCGGCATTTACCTGCAACCCTCCGAGCCGCTCAAACTGCTGCTGATTGCCTACCTGGCCGCCTATCTGGCCGACCGCACGCCCATGCGCCTGGGGGCCTTTCCGCTGATCGTGCCGACCTTCTTCGTCACGGGCCTGTCGCTGGTCATTCTGCTCGTCCAGCGCGACTTGGGTACGGCCTCCATTTTCATCCTGCTTTACACCGTCATCCTGTTTTTAGCCAGCGGCCATCGGCGCGTACTGATCGTCACCGCGCTGGGGCTGGGGCTGGCGGGCGTCGTCGGCTACCTGTTCATCCCCATCATCCAGGTGCGCGTGGACGCCTGGCTCAACCCGTGGGCCGACCCCAGCGGGAATTCCTTCCAGATCGTCCAATCGCTGCTGGCAATCGCCAACGGCGGTACACTCGGGCGCGGTCCCGGGCTGGGCAGCCCAAGCCTGGTGCCCGTGGCCATCTCGGATTTCATTTTTTCCGCCATCGGAGAGGAAACGGGACTGGTCGGCGCCCTCGGCCTGCTGGGCCTGCTCGGGCTGATCCTGGCCCGCGGCCTGATTGCCGCTCTGCATGCCTCCGACCGCTTTCGCCGTTTCCTGGCGGCGGGCCTGACCGCCTACCTGGGCATCCAAAGCCTGCTCATCATTGGCGGCAACCTGCGCCTGGTCCCGCTGACGGGCGTGACCCTGCCCTTCGTTTCCTACGGCGGCTCGTCGCTGCTGACCTCCTTCCTCGCGCTCTTGCTGCTCTTGCGCATCGGCGCGCACCCCGAACGCGAACCCGCGCCCCTGCCTTCGGCGCGCCCCTACACGCTGCTGGCGGGCCTGCTCGGGCTGGGACTGCTGGCCGCGGGTATGGTCTCGATCTGGTGGGCGGCCGTCCGCAGCCCAGACCTGCTGGCCCGCACCGACAACCCGCGCCGCTCCATCGCCGACCGTTACGTGCCGCGCGGCAGCCTGCTCGACCGCCGCGACGAACCATTGAACGTCACCCGCGGCGAGAGCGGCTCCTACATCCGCCAATACCTGTATCCCGAACTTGGCCCCGTGATCGGTTACACCCATCCCATCTTTGGGCAGGCGGGCCTGGAAGCCAGCCTGGATGATTACCTGCGCGGCTTGCAAGGGAATCCTTCCAGCCTGATCTGGTGGGACCATCTGCTCTACGGCATGCCCCCGCCCGGCCTGGACGTGCGCCTGAGCCTGGAACTGCGCCTGCAACGCGCGGCAGACCGTTCTCTCGGGGCGCATCGCGGGGCGGCCATCCTGATGAACGCCCAGAGCGGCGAGATCCTGGCAATGGCCTCCCACCCCACCTTCGACCCGAACCAGATCGAAACCGAAGGCGGCGACCTGTTACAAGACAAGAGCGCGCCGCTGGTAAACCGTGCGGCGTTGGGCGCTTATCCACCCGGGACGGTGAGCACACCATTCCTATCCACACTGAAATCGCGCGGCGAGCAGCAGACCCTGGACCTGTTCGAGCAGTTGGGCTTTTTCACCCCCCCGCAGATCCGACTGGGCGTGGGCACAGCCTCGACCCGTGAAGCAGGGACTGCCGCCCTGCGCGTTAGTCCGCTGCAGATGGCAACGGCCGCTTCAGCGCTGTCGAATCACGGGCTGCGTCCCGCGCCGCGCATCGCCCTGGCGGTGGACACGCCCCAGCAGGGCTGGGTAATCCTGCCTGCGCTGAGCGAACCCGTCCAGGCGGTCTCACCCGAGGCGGCAGACCAGGCCGCCGAGGCCTGGCTGGTGGAGGGACAGGCCTTTTGGGAATTCGTGGGCCAGGCGCGGCAGGGCGATACGCTCATCACCTGGTACATCGGCGGGACACTGCCCGGCTGGCAGGGCACGCCACTAGCAGTGGCCGTGGCGCTGGAGGAGGATAATATCCCCCTCGCGCGCCAAGTAGGGCGTGGTTTGCTCGACCAGGCCTTACAGCCATAACACAGTGGGCGGCAGTTGAACTGCCGCCCACTGTGTTTTTCGCGCCCGTCAGGGACAGGCGTACGTGTTGGGGATGCCGTCGGTGCGGATGTCGATGGTCTGGCCTTCGAACAGGGTGGCCTCCATGACAGTCGGCTCGCCCGCCACGCTGGTGTCCTTGATCTCGTAATCGCCCGGGTTGAATTGGACCTTGTTCTGCGGCGACTCGTTTTGCGGCGGGACGGTGACTCCCGCGGGCTTGACCAGCATGGGGTGGAAGGTGCAGTTGCGGAAGTAGGCGGGCTTGGGCGGATCCACGCTCATCACGGGCAGGGACTGCACGTCGCCGCTGACAGTGGAAAACTTGGTGAGGGTCGAGACCCAGCCCGTCTTGGACGAGGCCAGGCTGATGTAGAGCCATTCGCCCTTGGCATCGCGGGCGGTGGCGGTGGCCGTCTCACCTTTGAGCAGGCCGCCGACGGGGTTGTAGCCCACCCCGGGTCCGCGGCGGACGTTGAGGTTGCCCGTGGCGCTGACGGTGACGGGCGCAGCCGTGGGCGGCGTGGTGGCCGTCCAAGACGGGGCCAGGCTGGGGGTCGGGACGGGAGGCAGACTCTCGGTCGGCGGGAGCGGGGTCGGCAGGCTGGGAGCGGTTGGGCTGGCGGGGAGGGCCGTCGCCGC
>CALLJA010000497.1 GCA_938008865.1 uncultured Anaerolineales bacterium | reverse complement strand
TGGTTGCCGCCCGCGAAATACTGCTTTTTCAACTTGACGGCCACATCCAGCAGGTCCTGGGTCTCGTCAGGGGTCAGATCGGAAATCGCCAAAAAATGTTTCATGCCTTCTCCTTTACTTGTGAAGTATATCATTTGCCCTTTTGATTGCTATGTTCCAAGCATCACGCTTCCAAAGTGACATCCGTCAGCGTAGCGCAGGTTGGAAATTTGCGCTACATCGCCATGCGCACTTTTTTCCAGTAGCGCGAGAGACCGTCCGCCGACATGCCAAGCGGGTTGGCCAGTTCGTAGGCCTGGGTCGCCTCGGGGGAAAGCCCCATCGCGCGGCCCTCGTCTTCGACCCAAGCGGTGAAACTCTGGCGCAATTCCTCGGCGGACGGGTCGCTGGGCGTGGCTGCTTCCAGCCAGCGCAAGGCCGATTCCAGGCCCTGGTCCACAGCAGAGAAGTGCCAGCCTGGGTCGTCGAAGATGCCGAAATGGGTCGGGGCGATGCGCGCAGGTTTCAGGCTGCGCATGCGCGCCACGGAGGCGTGCCAGCGCTCGAGGTGCAGTTCGGGCGGCGGCATGGGCACGCGCAGGTACGGATAGCCCGGGATGCGCACCCCGCCCACGTCCCCGCTGAAGAGCAGGTCCTCGAACAGGTAGGCGTAGTGATGCTCGGCGTGGCCTGGGGTGTCCACCGCCGTGAAGCGCAGGTCTCCGATGACGATCTCCTCGCCATCGGCCACCACCCGCAGCCTGGATTCCTCGACGGGCAGGAAATCGCCCCACAGTGTCCCCATGCGGTCGCCATAAATGCGTGTGGCGCTGGCGATCAGTTTCTCGGGGTTCAGCAGGTGCGGCGCGCCTATAGGATGCACCAGGATCTGCGCGCCCTGCCGCGAGAGCCAGCCCGCTGCGCCCGCGTGGTCGAGGTGGATGTGCGTCAGCAGGACGTGGGTCACGTCGCGGGGCGACAAACCCTCCTTTGCAAGGGCCGCTTCGAGGGCAGGCAGCGTGGAACCAGGTCCGCTTTCGACCAGCACGACGCCCGTCGAGTGTCGGACCAGGTACGAGGCAATGGCCTGCGGCCTGCCCTGAAAATTCAGGTCAAGTGTGGTAACGGGGGTTTTTGCCATGTGCGGGGTTCCTGTACAGCGTGCGTAGTGGAGAAACTGGAGAGCGCCGCGCCCAGGTCGGCGTCGCAATAGATCGGGCAGACGGGCACGCGCCGTTCGGTGAGCGACTTCATGATGCGCTCGGCCCCCAGCGGACCGCCGAAGGTCTCTGCCATCAGGAGCAGCACCACGGGCCGCAGATGACGGCTTTGCAGGTCGTCCACGGCGGCCAGCAGTTCGGGGGAGACGCTGGGGGTCACGAGGATGGCGCTGGAACCTTGCGGCAGGCCGCGCCCCTGGGCGGCCACCAGGCCCGCCAGCGAGAGCGTCCCTTCGGCTTCCACGAAGGCCAGCGTTTCGAGGATCTTGGCCTCCTGGCGGTCGCCTCGTTCGGCTGGGATCATGGTCTGGGCGCGCCCGGAGGTGATCAGCCCCACCGCGCGCCGCTGGTCGAGGAAGTAATGCGCCAGCGAGGCCGAAATGGTGACGGCGTATTCCAGCGTGGAGGGCGGCAGGTGGAAATCGGGACGGCGCCCCAACAGGAAGGCGTCCAACTTGAAGAGCAGCGGGTCCACGTTCGAGGCCTCTACTACGGCCCCAGCCCCCTTCTGGTAATGGACGGTCTCCTGCGCATCCACGAACAGCCAGACCTCGGCCTGCGGGTCCTGCTCGAAATCCTTGACCATCACCTGCCCGCGGCGGGCGGTGCTGGGCCAATGGATGCGCTTCATCGGGTCGCCGGGCACGTATTCGCGCACGCCCGAGGCATGCGGGGTCACGTCGGTGGCCTTGCGGCGGATGACCTGCCCGCCAGGCAGCAGCCCGGGCGGCGAGAGGAAGCTGGCGATCTCGAAGATCATCGGCAGCACCACCAGCGACTCGGCGGCGGGGAACTGGCGTTGGATGCGGAACAGGCCAAACGGGTCGCCCGAGGTCAGCAGGGTCGGTCCGAGCGGGAACGCGCCGCGGCGGGTGAGCCAGCTGCGGGCGGTGTAGGTGCGCTTCTGGCGTCCACCCACCAGGGTCAACAGGCGCGAACCCGCCGCCCCGGGGATGGACGTCTGGTTGTGAACCTCGATCCACAGGGCCAGCAGCAGGCTGCCGTTGGTGATCTCGAAATGCTCCTCGAACATGTCGCCCACGTTGGCGCGCAGGGAGCGCGAACGGCGCTGGATACCCAGCGGACGGGTCACCAGCCAACTCCAGGCCGCGCTGACGAGGATCAGCAGCAGGCCGAGGTACAGGATGCGCGAATAGACCTCCTGCCCCGTAACGATCACGCCGACCGCGCCCAGCGTGACCAGCAAGGCGATCAGGATGCGCCCGCTCCTCATTTGGACTTCCCGCCCGCCTTCTTACCCTTCTCGGGCGAGAATTCGCCGCCCGGCACGGGCGTGTTATAGATGATCTCCTGCACGATGCGGTCGGAGCCCAGGTCGCGCAGGCGCGCAGCGGGGCTGACGATGATGCGGTGCGCCAGCACGGACACGGCCAGTTCCTTGACGTCGTCGGGCAGGACGTGGTCGCGCCCGCGCAGGGCGGCGTGCGCCTGGGCGGTGCGGTACAGCGCCAGGCTGCCGCGCGGACTCGCCCCGAGGTACACGTCCCCGCTCTGGCGGGTGCGGCTGGTCAACTCGACGATATACATTTTGATGGAAGGCGAGACGTAGACCTTCTTGATGGCCTCGGCGGCCTCCAGCACCTCGTCCGTCTTGACCACAGACGTCAGCGCTTCGATGGGGTGCCGCAACTGCTGGTCGTCCAGCACGCGGATCTCGTCCGAGACGCTCGGGTAGCCCAGGCGCAGGCGCAGCAGGAAGCGGTCCAGTTGGGCCTCGGGCAGCGGGAAGGTGCCTTCGTACTCGATGGGGTTCTGGGTGGCCAGCACGATGAACGGGCGCGGCAGGCTGTGCGTTACCCCGTCCACGGTCACCTGGTGTTCCTCCATGGCTTCGAGCAGGGCGGCCTGCGTCTTGGGGGTGGCGCGGTTGATCTCGTCCGCCAGGATGACCTGTCCGATGATCGGCCCGGGGCGGAACTCGAACACGCCCTTTTGCTGGTTATAGATCGAAACGCCCGTCACGTCGCTGGGCAGCATGTCGGGCGTAAACTGGAGGCGGTTGAAGGTACAGTCGAGCGAACGGGCCAGGCTGCGCGCCATCATGGTCTTGCCCACGCCGGGCACATCCTCGATCAGCACGTGGCCCTGGCACAGCAGGCCCACCACGATCAACTCCAACGCCTGGCGCTTACCCACGATCACGCTTTCGAGATTGCCGATCACCCGCTCACCAAAAGCTTGAATATCCATCTGAATCAAAAGATTCCTTTCCACAGAGATGCGTCGATTCTACGTGCATTTTACAGGCTGGGCAAGGAAACCGACCCCTCCTGCGGGAGGGGTTCCACGGGAGCGCTCCCCCTCCCCGGGGAGCATTTCCGCGCGGACTCCCGACGGGCGCGGGCTTTCGGGTATAATCTGCCCCGCACGCCCCCGTAGCTCAATGGATAGAGTGCCTGACTTCGAATCAGTAGGTTGTGGGTTCGAGACCCGCCGGGGGCGCCACACAAAAAGACCTCCGCATGGAGGTCTTTTTGTGTCGAAAGACAGGCCAGCCCGTTTTGCGATACAATCCGTGTCATGGATATCTCCCCCGCCCTGCTGCGCCTGCTGCTCGACCGCCTCGAGCGCATCTCGGTCGATTCGCATTGGGCCCATCGCGCCAGCGGGGTGCGCGGGTCCCTGCTGGGTATGCTGGAACGGCTGGAAAACGGTCAACCGCCTGAGGACCCCGCCCAGGTGCTGGCCTATGCCTTCCGCATCCTCGAGCGGGCCGCTCGCGAAAAAGTCCGCTAGGCGGGCAGGCTTTCGTCCGTAAAAAAGCGCCCCCGTGAGGTTCTCACGGGGGCGCTGGTCGTTCTGCCTGAATAGGCGGGCCTATTCCTGCTTATCTTCCTCTTCGGTCTCGGTCGCCAACTGCTTCTCGGGGAAGCGCTGGGCGCGGGACTTCTCCATATACTTGACGAACACCACCAGACCGATCAGCGCGATCAGCACACCCGTGCCGATCAGGAAGGGCATCAGCCAGGCGGGCGGCGCCATCAGCGACTTGGAAGCGCCCGTCTCGGGCAGCGGGTTGACCACCTGCTCTGCGCCAGGCACCACTTCTCCCACGATCGAGAAGGTCGAGAGAGCGTTGCCTGTGGCGATCTGGAAACCGTTGGTCACGGCAAACACGCCCGCCAGACGGTCGCGCAGGTCGCCCTGCAGCAGGGCCGTGGTCGCAGCGGATGCGCCCGTGTCGGTGTTGCCCGAGACCACCAGGATCGACTTGCTGCTGTTGTAAGGCGAAGCCATCAATTCCAGGTAACCCACGTTTTGCCCGGGCGGGATGCGGTAGGAGATCTGTAACTGGCGCTCGCTGGCCGTGTTGGCGGTCAGGTCAAAGGGCGCGGGTAGCTGGTCATTGATGTCGGCCAGGAAGGGCACTTCGGTGGCCTTGCCGATCACGATCAGCGAGTCGCTCTTGAGCAGGTCCTCGGAGACGGCGTCGCCGAAGGCCACTGCCAGGTTCGAGATGACGGGGCGGGCGGTGCCGCCCAGGTCGTAGGCCAGTTTGCCAGCCAGGTTCCACTTATCGGTCGATTCGGACGGCAGGACGAAGGCCACGTCACCCAGGTCGCTGCTCGACACGAACAGGTCGGGGAAGAACTTGAGGTCGCGCAGCACCGAGGCTGCCAGGTCGGCCGTTTCCGACACGGGCAGGTGGATGCTGGTCTGGTCCGAGATGGTCAGCCAGGGGTCGGTCGAGAGGGTCTGGTCGCAGGACGGCACCTGCAACATGCTGGCGCGCACTTCCAGGCGGTTCTCGCCGTAGCGCAGCAGGCCCGGGGGAATGCGGATGCGCGCGTCGGTCACCTGCTCCGACTCTTCCGTGAACACGATGGTCGAGAAGACCTGTCCGTTCAGGTAGAGCGAGAAGGAGGCCGTGCCGTAGTCCAACATGCCCGAGTGATAGTAGATCAGGTCGATGTAGCCGTCGCGGCTGGTCAGTTGGTTCCTGGCCGCCGAGAAAGTGAACTCAGCCGAGTTCACGCCGAAGCCGCTCAACACACCCGAAGCCGCGGTGGTGTAACCCAGGTCGGCCAGCGAGAAATCCTCGACGGCGGGCAGGCTCTCGGAGAGCAGCTGCACGTTGGAGACGTGCGCCAGCAGCGGATCCTCGAAGACCAGCACCTGCGCCGAACTGAAGGCGTGGGCGGCCTTGAGGACGGCTTCCGTAGTGGGGCCGCTCACCAGCAGCACGGCTTTCATGGAATTCCACGGGGAAAGGGCCATCTCCAGCACGCCGTCCGCGGCGGCGGCGCTGGACGCGCCCGTAAGTTTTCCATCCACCACGGGTTCCTTGAAGGCGATCTCGCTCAGCAGGGGCAGTTTCGCGGGCAGGCCGACGAAGATCAGGTGGTAGTTGGCGCGGTCCGCCTCGCTGAGGCTGCCGAGGCTGACCAGTTGCAGGTCGTAGGTGTCGGCGATCATGGAGCCGAAACCCGCCATCACGTTCATGGCGGCCTGTAATTCCACCGCGTCGGCGTCATCGGGCACCACCACGCGGGCCCCGTCTGGGACAATGGAGTTCTCGAGGTGGAAGGGGGCGGGCAGGCGCGAGAGGTCCAGCGACGGGCTGGTGGAGGCGTAGGCGATATCCAGGAAGGACGCGCCCTTGACCGTCACCAGGGCGCTGATGTCGTACACACAGCTGACCTGCGAGTCGAAGGTGAAGGTGATGATGTTCCTGCCGTCGTCGCGGATCAGGTCGAAGGCGGCCGCAGGCAGTTCGATCTTCTGCGCATACGAGCCGCTGGCGTTGACGGGCAGTGTGGCTACGATGACGCCATTGAATTTGACGAACAGGTTGCCGCCGAACGCGCCGCCGCCGTTCTGGATGCGGGCGATGTCCGAGCCGGTCAGCAGCACGTCATACTGCACCTCGAACGTACCCGAGGCCAGACGCCAGTTCGGCGGGACGCTGAACAGGACGCGGCTGACCGAAAGCGGACTGAGCAGGGTGAAGTCGTTGACATTGATATCGGCAAGCGAAAATGCGACCTGCGTATCCGTCACCTGGATCCCGGGCAGGTCCTGTTGCGCCTGTCCCTGGGCCAGAGCCTGGAGCGGCGAAGCCAGCAGCAGGACCGCCAGCAGCGTAAGGATGATGATTTTGCTTCTCATGAACAAACTCCGTAATCCACTAAAACTATCCTGAAAATGGAACGGCGGCCCGCGCCCGATGGATGGGCCGCGGGAACCGCCGCCTGCCTATCCGAACGGGCGGACCTTGTACATGTTGACCTTCGAGTCCGACGCCATAGAAACATCCAGGGCGTTCTCGGCCTGGGTAATGGTGACGGAGACCGCCTCCCCGCCCTGGCGGTCGGAAAAACCGATGCGCGGGTCGAGGCGGATGCTGTATTCGTCCGCGCCCTCCAGCGTCATGGGCTGGTCGAGGATCTGGCGGATGCGCTCCAGGCGGCTCATAGCCGCCGCGCCGTCGGTCGAGAGTAGCAACACGCCAAATTGGAGTTTCGACCAGCGCCCGACCAGGTCGTTGCCGCGCAGCTGGTATTTGAGCGTCTCGGTCACCCGCCGCATGATCTGGTTGATGTAGATCTGGGGCAGAGACTCGTAGATCTCCTGGATGCCGTTCAGGTAGATGACGCCCAGGGTACTGACGCCGTCGGGCTGTTTGGAAATCTCCTCGCGGATGCGGCGCTCGAAGTATACGCGCGTCAGGGCCTGCGATTCGTAGTCGACCATGTTGCGCTGGCTGAAGCGGGTCAGCGTGCCCGAGACCGAGTCGCGGAAGACCGCCAGGCCCACACCGATCACCACGCCCACCAGCAGAGCCAGGACGGCGTCCTGCAGCGGGCGCGGCGAGTAGGGCTCATCCGAGGGTGTGGCCTTGTCGAGGAAGTCGATGTTGTACACGATGTACAACTTGCGGACGTAGTCGATGGCATACTGGCCGATGCTGTTGGCCAGCATGGCCGAGACCTCGGGGTCGGGTCCCTGCACGCTGTAACGGATGATGTTCGCGTCGGGCAGCAGGGTGGCCGAGTAGGTGTACTCGGCAAAGTCGGCCGGGTCCTTGCGGAGCATCGCCAGGGCCTGGTTGGTGATCTGGTAGCTGTTCAGCACCTCGGCATAGGTAGCAATGATCGAACGCTTGTCGAGCGCTTCGAGGCTGTTGACCATGTCGCGGCTGTCGGTATTTTGAAGGTTGGGGCTCACGATGAAGCGGGCCACCGCTTCATATTTCGGCTCGGCGATGTAATACGAGTAAATCAGTGAAAAGTTCACCGCCAGCAAGGCCGAGATGACTATCATCCACCATCCCCGCTGAATGATCTTCAAGAAAAAGCGAATCTCCATAAACAGTCTCTCCTCCGGTTGATTCAGATGTACGATAAAGGGACTTGCAAATTACCGCAGCAGACAGCCGCGCCGCGGTCACGCACCAAGGGAAGTTCAGTTGGATTGCAGATCGAAAAGCGCGGGCGGAATGCTATAATTCGATACTGACATCCTTGCATTTTATCATCTTTTATACACAAAACCTGGTCCACTGCATGCGGGCTGCGCAAGAGAGGCAGCGCCGAGCCTGGCGGCCAGGTCGCAGAAAATGTTAAGGGAAGTCGCAGGATTTGGAAATCCCCCAAAGGGGTATTGCGCCATATATCCTTTCCGCATAAATTTATCGAACATTGGATGACGCCATGAACCTGACCGCACCCATTCTCATCACCGTTCTATTCTGGGGAAGCATCCTGCTGATCCTGTATACCTATTTCGGCTATCCCATCCTGATCTCGCTTGTGCCGTCGCGGGGCGCGAAAAAGACAGACGCCGACGCGCCGCCCTTCACGCCGACCGTCACCCTGCTGGTCGCGGCCTATAACGAGAAGGCTGTCATCGAAGAGAAGATCAGGAACAGCCTGGGCAGCGAATATCCGCGCGACAGGCTCCAGGTGTTGATCGTGACCGACGGCTCGGACGACGGTACGCCCGACCTGGTACAGAAATATCTCGACCAGGGCGTGGAATTGCTGCACCAGCCCGAACGGCGCGGCAAGATGGCGGCCATCAACCGCGCCATGCAGCATGTGCGCGGCGAGGTCATCGTCTTCTCGGACGCGAATAACCTGTACCAGCCCGATACGATCCAGCGACTGGCCCAACCGTTCAGCGACACTGAGGTGGGCGCGGTGACGGGAGCCAAGGTCATCCTCAAAGGCGACGGCGACCTGGGCGAATCGGAAGGCTTGTATTGGAAGTATGAGTCGTATATCAAGAAGCAGGAAAGCCGCGCGGGCAGTTGCACCAGTGTGGCAGGCGAGATCCTGGCCATCCGCAAGGCTGCCTACATCCGCCCTCCCGACAACATCATCAATGACGATTTCTTCACCGCCATGCAGGTGGTACGCCAGGGCTATCGACTGGTGTACGAGCCGAGGGCCAGGTCCAGCGAGCGGGTCTCGCCCAGCGCCAGGGATGAGGTCATCCGCCGCAGGCGCATCAACGCAGGCCGTTACCAGGCCATCGCCATGTCACGCCAGTTGCTGCCCTTCGACAAGCCCCTGCTGGTCTGGCAGATTCTCTCGCACAAATTCATGCGCCCGCTCGTGCCGTTCTTCATGATCGCGGCTCTGCTGACCAACCTGCTGGCTGCTGCGATTCCCTACCCCAGGCCCGCGCACTGGGTTTTCCTGACCGCGCCCGTAGGCTTGGTCCTGTTCGCTCTGCAAATCCTGTTCTACTTGATGGCGTTGGTGGGGAATTCCATCCAGCAAAAACAGGGCGGGAGCAAATTGCGCCTGTTGTTCTACCTGCCCACCTTCCTAACCAACAGCAACCTGGCGGCCTTGCAGGGTTTCTTTCAGTTTCTGAAGAAACAGCCGGGCCACTTGTGGACGCGCATTGAGCGGCGGTAACGAGCATGGCTGCCTCCTACCCCAAAGTCCTGGTGGTGGACCTGTCCATGCAGTATGGCGGGTCCACCTCGCGCATCCTCTCGCTGATGAAACAAAGCCCTGCGGGGAGTGTCACGCTGGCCTCGCTGGCGGGCAGCGCCATCGGCCGCGAGGCGGAAAAACTGGGCATCCCCCAGCGCATCGTCGGCAGCGGCAAAACCGACGTCCGTATCCTCCCCAACCTTGTGCGGCTGATCCGCGCCGAAGGTTTTCAGGTGCTGGATACGCAGAATATTCAGTCCAAGTTCTGGGGCAGCGCCGCGGCCCTTTTTACAGACACGGCCTTCGTCTCGACCATCAACAGTTGGTACGCCAGCGAACACGGACGAGCCTCCCTGAAAGGCAGGCTATACACGGCGCTCGAACTCTCCACCAATCACGCGCTCGACCTGTACATCACGGTCTCCGAACGGGACCGACAGGCGTTGCTGCGCTCGGGCATCCCCGAGGAACGCATCGAATTGATCTACAACGCCGTCCAGATTCGCGCAGACGAGATCCCTGGCGGCACGGGCTGGCTGCAACAAAAGTTCGGCCTGCCCGAGGGCGCCTGGGTGTGCGCGGCGGTCGGCAGGCTGGTGCCCGTCAAGGGCTATGATGTGCTGATCGAGGCGGCCCAATTCCTGGCCGACGCGCCCAATCTGCATATCCTGATCATAGGTGACGGGGAGAGCCGCACCGCACTGGCGGAACAGGTCGCCAGGCTGGGGCTGGAGCGGCGCGTCACGCTGGCAGGCTACCAGGATCGAGCCCAGGTCCTGTCCATTTTGAAATCGAGCGACATGTTCGTCATGCCATCGCGCTACGAAGGTACGCCCATCGCTCTGCTCGAAGCGGGCGGGTTGGGCTTGCCGATCGTGGCCTCCAACGTGGGCGGCATCCCAGAACTGGCGCGCGATGGGCACGACGCGCTATTGGTGCCGTCCGAAAATGCGCGGGCACTGGCTGAGGCCCTGCTGCGCCTGTTCAATCAAGGTGAGCTGGCGCGGCGGCTGGGCAAAAACGCGGCCGCGCGGATACGGGATGAGTTCAGCTTGGAGGCGCAATTTCAACGCACGTGGAACGCCTACCAGAAGGCGTTGTTTTATCATAGATCAAGGAAGCGGTGAATTTTATGTATTTGTCTTATCGGCCTCAAAAAAAATCCTGGCGCTCCAGGCTGGTCAGGGGCGCGCTCAGCTTCGGCTTCAACACGGGCCTGCTGCGCCTGGGACGTCCGCTCTGGGCGCGCTCGCTGACCGTGCTCAACTACCATCGCATCGACGAGTTGACTCCCGAGACCTTCCAGCCCAATATCAGCGCCTCGCCCGCGGTCTTCGAGCAGCAGATGGCCTACCTGGCGCGTTGGTTCAAGGTGGTGACCTTGCAGGATGTACATGCCTGGCTGCGGGACGAAAAGCCGCTCCCGCCGCATGCCGCGCTGATCACCTTCGACGATGGTTACCTAGACAATTACACCAACGCCTACCCGATCCTGCGCAAATACGGCTTCTCGGCGGTCATCTTCCTCACCGCGGGGCATATCGAAACCGACGCGCCCTTCTTCTGGGACCTGACGGCTTACTGCTTCGCCCGCACGACCTCCGACCACATCCGCTTCCCCGATGGGAGCGAACAGTCCTGGCGGAGCGAGGCCGAGCGGCAGCAAATCTCGAAGGCCTGGATCGAGTCGCTCAAGAGGCTGAGCGAGGATGAAAAGAAGGAATGGGTATCGCGCCTGCCAGAGGCGCTGGGCGTGAGGATCCCGCAGGGTTATTTCCAAAAACTGATGATGAGTTGGGACCAGGTGCGCGAGATGAGCGCCAACGGGATCGAGTTTGGCGGCCATACCCTCAACCACCCGATCCTGACGCGCGTTCCGTTTGAGCGCGCCCGCGCCGAGATCCGCGGCTCGGTCTCCAGGATCAGCGAGGAGTTGGGCAGGCCCGTCACCAGTTTCGCCTACCCCAACGGCATGAAGGCCGATTTCAACGAAGCTGTGGCCCAGGCCGCAAAAGAGGCGGGCTGTCAGACGGCCTACACCCTGCTCAACGGTCCCGCCAGCCTGGGCGAGGTGCGCAAATCTCCATACACCATCCGTAGGAGTTTCATCTCGCACGCCCACAGCATGCCCGAGTTCTGCACGCTGATCAGCCCGCTCAACCGCTTGCGCGCTTGAAGGTTCCAAAAACGAAAACATCCCGCCGACAACCTGCTCGGCGGGATGTTTTTTTGTCGGGGTTAGAGCGCGCGATACACGTCCAGCATCTGCCTGGCGACGTTATCCCACGCAAAACGCGTGTCGGACAAATGGCGGGCATGCTGCCCCATCCGCTCCGCCAGGGCTGGGTCGTTGACCAGCGCGGCGATCTTTTCGGCCATCTCGCGCGGCTGATGAGATGGGACGAGGAAACCGCTCTGGCCATCCTCCACGGCTTCGGGCAATCCGCCCACCTGCGTGGCGATGACAGGCTTCCCGAAGGTATAGGCCACTTGCAGCGAGCCGCTCTGCGTGCTGGAGCGATACGGGTAGACCACCACGGTCGCCAGGTCCATCAGCGCGCCGATTTCTTCGATGGGTATATAGCGCAAATCCAGGGTGACCTTGTCGCCGATACCCAGCGCGGAGATACGCTCGCGCACACCAGGCAGGTCGAACTGTTTGGTGGGGTAGCCCGCCACCACCAGCCTGGCCTCGCACTGTTCCAGCGCAAGCGCAAAGGCCTCCACCAGGTCCTCCAGCCCCTTGCTGGGGGCCAGCAGCCCGAAGAACAGCACCACCTTGTCGTCCGCACCCAGGCCATAGCGTTGGCGCAGCGCGGCGTCCTGCGGGGGCAATTGCCGCCCCAACAGCCAGCTGGAATTCCCGTGAGGGATGACGTGATTCTTGTCAGGCTCGACCGTGGGAAAAAGTTCGAGAAAGCGTTGACGGCTCTCGTGCGCCAGGTGGAAAATGGCCGAGAACGAACGATAGGCCCGCACGCTCAAGTGCGCCGCCAGCCCGTCCAGCAGGCCGTTGCCTTCGCGCGACTCGAACTCATGGCAGATCTGGGAGAGCGTGAATCCGCGCGCGCCAAGATAGGTGATGAAAAAAGCATCGACCGTGTGATCGAGGCGTGAAAACTGGATCAGGTGTGGTCGGGCGCGCATCAGGTGACGGACCAGGTTCACCCAGGTCGCCACAAAACGCACACCGCGCACCACGCGGCGCGCGCTCCAATACAACTTCATCTGCATGCGGCGGAAACGGTTGGAGAGGTCCTGCTCGGAGCGCTGCTCGTAGCCCTTCCACAACCGCAGCATCTTCTTCACCTTGAAGTTATGCGGCATGGATTCCAGTTCGTATTCGGTCCCAACGATCAGCGTCACATCGGCGCCCGCATCCGCGAGGGCCGAGCATAACTGGTAGGCAAAATGAATCAGACCGCCGCCATTGGCGGGTTCGATCACACAGATCTGAAGTTTATCGCTTTGCATGAGACTCCATCAGGCGCTGGTATAGCGCACGCAAATGTCCCGCCTGCACGCGGACGTCGAACTTCTGCTCGACGACGGAGCGCCCCTGCGCTCCCATCGCAGCGCGGACCTCGGGCCTGGCCAGCAGTTCGAGGCAGGTTTCCGCCAACAGACGGGGATCGCCTGGCTCCAGCAGCCGACCGTTGACCCCGTCCGCGACCATCTCGGGCACGCCGCCCACGCGGCTGGCCACAATGGGCAGGCGCGCGGCCATCGCCTCCGCCAGGACGGTCGGCAGGGCCTCCGTCAGCGTGGGCAGGACGAATATGTCCGCGGCGGGCATCAGCGCAGGGATATCCTTGCGCGCGCCCGCAAAGATCACGCGGCTCTCCAAACCCAGTCTGTGTACCTCCTCGACCAGTTGGGCACGATGGTCGCCGTCACCAACAACGAGGTAACGCGCCTCGGGCTGCCGAGCCAGGATGGCGGGCATGGCCTGGATCATGAACTGGATGCCCTTCAGCTCGCGCAGCACCGCCACGGTGATGAGCAGCGGCGCAGCGGCGGGGATGCCGAACTCGCGGCGGACTGCCTGGGGGTCCGCGCCCTGGGAGTCGGCAGTGAAACGCGCCAGGTCGATGCCATTGTAGAGGGTGGTCGTCTTGCGGGGCGAGAGCCGTCCCACTTGTTTGTGGAAGCGGTCGGCCTCTTCCGAGACGGAGATGACCATATCACAGAAATTTCGCAGGCAGAAGAACTCCACATCCTGGTGCAGGCGGGTCTTGGCTTTCATGTCCTCCTGCGACGGGATGGTGTGGACGGTACATACGCTCGGCAGGCGCGCGCCCCTGGCGGCCAGGCTGCCGAGGATGTTGGCAAATTCCAATTGGGTGTGGACGAGATGAGCCTGGGTCTCGCGCAGGTAACGCAGGAGACGCGGCAGGGCCGAGAGGTCGCGCAAGCGCGGGATGGGCAGCAGGTCCACGGGCACACCCAGGGCTTTCAGGTCGGCGGCGATTGGGTTGCCGTCGCGCACCTGGAAGACGCACACGCGCGGCAAAAAAGCCTGGCGGTCCAGGTTGGCTAGCAGGGGGATCATCAGGCGTTCCGCTCCGCCCAACCCCAGTCCGTCGATCATGTAGATAATATTGGATGGTTTCACGTTTCCCATACTCACAAACACTATCGATTGGTGAAGACCCGCACCAGGCGCAGCATGTTTTCGCGCTCCACGCGCCACAACACGGCAGCATAGGTCAGGCCGCCCGCCAGGACGACCAGCGCCAGTTGCAGGAACTCGTTCAAGCTGCGGGTGAAGTACAGGGCGGCCAGCACTACGGGCGCCATTGCAGCCACACCCAGCAGGGCGGGTTTGAGTTCGCCCAGGATATCAAGGAAGGTGATCTTCACGAAACGCGAAGCGATCATCAGGCCGACCACACGCTCCACACTGGTGGTCAGCAGCAAGCCGAAGACGATGCCACTCAGTCCGAAACGGGATCCAATCAACAAGGACGGGACCAGTACAACCAGGGTCAGCACGTCAAGGATCAGCAGGATGTAGGGTCGGCCGATGGCCTTGTAGATGTCGCCGACATGGTAGCCGATGGAGTACACCCAGGCGTAGATCGCCAATACGCGCAGCAGGGGGATGACATCCACCCATTTCTCACCGAAGACCACCCGCACGATGGGGTCCGCGGCCAGCAGCAACCCGACCGAGATGGGCGCCGCCAGCAGTTGGATGACGCGGATGGCCAGGAGCGAACCGCGCCGCATTTCATCGGGCTTGTCCTGGATGGAAGAAAAGGCGGGGTAAGTCACGCCGCTCATCACCCACAGATTGCCGATCAGGATCACCTCGGGCAGGCGGTATGCCAGCGTATAAATACTCAATTTATCGGCCCCGAACAAGCGGCCAACGATGGTCGAAGCGGTATTATCGATCACGGCGCTCAGGGCGTCGCCCAGGATGATGGACGTTCCAAAGCGGATGAGCGACCCCGCGATGCTGCGGTTGATCGAAAGGCGCGGACGCCATGGCAGGACGATCCACAACAGGATGACCGAAGCCAGCGAACCCAGCAACTGTCCGAAGACCAGCGCCCACACGCCGTAGCCCGCAAAGGCCAGCCCGATGGAAGCCACTCCCTTCACAACCGTGTTGCCGAGGTCGGGCACGATCTTGCGGCGGTAATCCAATTCGCGCACCAGCAGCACGCTGTGTACCGCGCCCAGGGCATTGATGGTGAAGGACAGCCCCAGCCAGCGCAGGACGGGCGTCACCATCGGCTCGTTGAAATAGGCCGCCATCCACGGGGCCAGGAAAAAGGCGGCCGTACTGAGGGTCAGGCCGAGCAGGAGGTTGATGGTAAAAACCGTATTGGCCCCCTCCTCCACGTCGTCCCTGCGCTGGACGAGCGCCACGCCCAAGCCCAGGTCCTTGAGCACCGACAGGTAGTTGACGGCAATGACTGCAATGGACACCAGGCCGAAGTCGCCGCGGTCCAGCAGGCGGGCCAGGATCGAGGTGGTGATCAGCACCCCGCCCTTGCCCAGGCCGTAGGTCAGGAAGTTCCAGAAAATGCCACGTCCGGCTTTACGGGTTAGCCCCTCGCCCTCCGCGGCTGGGTTCGGCAGTATCCCGCTCAAACGTTCCCCCGGGCCGAAATGCGGTAGGGGTCATTCAGGTCTTCATCCAACAGGGTGATTAACGTCATAGCCAGAGCCAGCAGGATCCAGAAGAAGCGAATGTAAGCCCCATGCAGGAAGAGCGCCGCGAACAGATAACTCATCAGCGACACCTGTAAAGCAGAGATGTGCGAAATCCACTTCTGGTGGGCCACGGAAACCATCACGTCTGCCTTGATGCGCGCCAACGCCTGGAAAATCATGAAGATAATTCCCAGGAACGCAGCCGCGCCGATCACGCCAGTCTCGGCCAAAACCTCTACGTATAAGGAATGGGCCTCGCGGTCTTCCGAGCGTACTTCAAGACCGATCAACTGGGTGTACTTCTGGTAATTGACCGGGTAATTGGCTGCTCCCACACCCAAAATGGGATGGGCCGCGAACATGACCAGGCCCGTCTGAATTTCACTGGCCCGCCCACGGAAGGAGGACTCCTGATACACGCCGTTCTGAGTGTTGGGGGCCAGGAAGGAGATTGTTTCAAGCCTGGCCATGTACTGCGCAGGCAAGAAAGGCAGCAGCAGCACGATGGCCGCCACCCCGGAGAAGATCAATATGGGATTAAAGCGGGTAAAGAAGAACGCGATCAGGAAGAACCCAAAGAGCATGGCCAGGTACGCGCCGCGGCTGTAAGTGTTCAGCAGTTCGGCCAGCAGAATCAGCAGACTGACGGCATACACCCACTTACGACTGGAGGTTTCGCGCATGAACCTGAAGATGGCCAGCGGGATGACCGCCACGAGCACCTGACCCCACATGTTCGGCTCGTTGATCGGGCCGCCCAGGCGGTTCTCCACGCCGATGCGGGCAAATCCAAAAAAGTCCTGGCTGTAGTTGCCTGTGACTACCTGATACAGCCCCAACAGACTTAGTCCTGCTGTGACCAGCACAATCAGGTAGATGGCCGTTTCCCAATCCTTCAAGTTTCGCAGGGAGAAGACAATACAATAGATGATGACGATATCCTTGCCCAGGTCGATCACCCGTTCGAGCGCCAGGTCGCGGTCGGAGGCAACCAGGAAGGAAGCAGCCACCGCCAGCAGGTAGGCGAGCAGGATAATCTCCACGCGTGAAGTGCGCGGACGGTTGAGCGGGATTCCACCAACGTAATAATTTCTGACGAAGATGGCCGCAAACACCACCACCACCAGCGGCTTAATCACACCTGGCAGACCCTGGTCTGATAACTGGCGCGAAACATTGGAGAAGACCGCCCCAATCAGCACATAAGCGCCCAGACTGGGATTGATGATGATGGCCATGACCAGAGCCACGCCCATCAGCCCCAGCAGGGCATAGGTGCCAACCGACTCACCAGGGTCGGCCACCGCCGTGGCAGCCAGCGCCGTCAATGCGA
>CALLJA010000496.1 GCA_938008865.1 uncultured Anaerolineales bacterium | reverse complement strand
GGCATGGCGATGACCGCCGCTTCCAGCACCTTGGGATGAGACATGATGGCATTCTCCAATTCCTGGCTGGAGATCCATTCGCCGCCACTCTTGACCAGGTCCTTGGTGCGGTCTACGATCTGCATGAAACCCTCAGGGTCAATGGTGACCACATCGCCGGTGCGGAACCAGCCGTCCTGAAAGGATTCGGCGGTGCGGTCGTCGTTGTAGTAACCGCTGATGACCCAGGCGCCGCGCACCTGCAACTCGCCGTATGACTTGCCATCCCAGGCGACTTCTTTCCCGCTGTCGTCCACGGCGCGGATCTCGATGCCCGGCACGGACATGCCTTGTTTGGCGCGCAGCACCAGTTGTTCGGCTTCCGGCAGGTCGAGTTGGTAACTCTTGAGGCGGCTGACCGTGCCCAGCGGGGTGGTCTCGGTCATACCCCAGGCATGCATCACATCCAGACCATGCTTCTTCTTGAAGCCTTCGATCATGGCAAAGGGAGCCGCCGCGCCGCCCACGATCATGCCGCGCAGGCTGCTCAGGTCGTAGCGCTCGTTCTCCAGCAGGTGCAGCAGGCCCATCCACAAGGTGGGGATGCCGGCCGTCATGGTGACCTTTTCGGCCTGGATCAATTCCGCCAGGTCGCGCGGCTGCATGTGCGGGCCGGGGAAGACCAGCTTCGAGCCGAGCATGACCGTGGCGAACGGGATGCACCAGGCCAGCACGTGGAACATGGGCACGACCGGCATGAAAGTGTCGCGCTCCGAGATGGCAAACGAGTCGGCCATGCTCAGGCCCAGGCTGTGCAGGTAGATGGCACGGTGCGAATAGACCACGCCCTTCGGGTTGCCGGTCGTGCCCGAGGTGTAGCACATGGCGGCGGCCTCGTTCTCGTCCAGGTTTGGCCAGGGAAATTCGGGGCTGGCGTTCTTGAGCAAATCCTCGTAGGCGTGGACCGGGCTGAGCGTGGTGCCTTCGGGGACCTTGTCGCCCATGACGATGTAGTGCCTGACCTGTTTCAGGTATGGGGCCAGTTTCTCGACGGCCGGCAGCAGGCTCGGGTCCACGAACAGGACCTGGTCCGCGGCGTGGTTGGCGATGAATGCGATCTGTTCGCCGGGCAGGCGCAGGTTGATCGGGTGCAGCACCGCGCCCATGCACGGCACGGCGAAGTACACTTCCAGGTGGCGGGCATTGTTCCAGGCGAAGGTGGCCACGCGGTCACCCCGCTGGACTCCCAATTTTTCGAGCGCGTTCGCCAGCCGTCCCACGCGCTCGACCATTTGCGCGTAGGTGTAGCGTTCCAGCGAAGGACCGGATTTGGTGACGATTTCCTTGGCCGGAAACAGGCGGCGGGCGCGTTCGAGCGCCGTGGTGAGCGTGAGTTGGTAATTCATCATCTGGCCTTGCATGGCGGTCTCCTTCTGGGTGCGTTCCAACGGGATGCTTACTTCGATTATATGGGATAGTGGGGCGAATTACCAAGCGGACCGGCGCGCCAAATCTAACACTTCTCTTATGCCGTATAGATAAACCGCCAGCGCGCTTTTGTTATAATGCCCGCATATGGTAAGGGTGCTGCGAGTCGTCCCTAAGGCTTGGGCGGAGAACCGTCCTGCTGCGCCCCTACAGGAGAATTTCCCACCATGATGCGATTTGACCGCTTTACCGAACGTGCCCAGGAAGCCGCCCAGCGCGCCGCCGAGATCATTCAGCGCTACGGCCACAACCAGATCGACACCGAGCATATCCTGCTGGCGCTGATTGAACAGCCCGGCGGGGTGATTCCCCAGATTCTCGAAAAACTCAACGTCAGTTCCGAGGCGCTGACCGAGCGCCTGGACGCCACCCTGCGCGCCAGCCCAAAGGCCAACATCTTCGGCGGCGGCGCGGGACAGATCTTTATTACCCCGCGTGTGAAGCGCATTATCGATCTGGCCAACGAGGAGGCCAACCGTCTCAAGGACGAATATATTTCCACCGAGCACATCTTCCTCGCCATCCTGACCGAGCGCAACACCCCCGCCGCCCGCATTCTGGAATCGGC
>CALLJA010000495.1 GCA_938008865.1 uncultured Anaerolineales bacterium | reverse complement strand
GTTCCCATGCGCCACCACAGCCAGCGCGTGCCTGGCAAGAACTACCGTCTGCTGGCGGGAAAACCCCTCTTTCACCACATCCTCGAAACCCTGCTGGACGTGCCCGAGATCGACCAGGTCGTGGTGGACACCGACTCCGAACCCGTCATGGACGGGCTGCGCCAGCACTTCCCGCAGGTGGCCGTCATCGACCGCCCCGCGTCCCTGCGCGCCGACGATGTGCCCATGAACGAAATCCTGCTGCACGATACGAGCCTGTTCCCCGCCGATTTCTACCTGCAGACCCACAGCACCAATCCGCTGCTGCGCGCCGAGACGGTCTCGCGCGCCATCCAGGCCTTCCACGCGGGCTACCCCAACACCGACTCGCTCTTCTCGGTCACGCGCCTGCAGACCCGCCTGTACTTTCAGGACGGCACTGCCATCAACCACAATCCGCGCGAATTGATCCAGACCCAGGACCTGCCGCCCGTGTACGAGGAGAATTCCTGCCTCTACATCTTCAACCGCGCCAACCTGCTGGCCAAACGTCACCGCATCAGCGACCATCCGCTTATGTTCGAGATCGACGCCGACCAGGCCTGGGACATCGACGAAGAACTCGATTTCGCCATCGCCGACTTCCTGCTGACCCGTTCGAAGAAAAATGAATAGGCTCAAATCGATCCAATCCACCCTGGGACGGTGGTTCGCCGCGCCCTGGTATCCGCTTGCCTTCAGCCTGTACCCCGGGCTGGCCCTGCTCTCCGTCAACGTGGGGCAGATCGAGGCGGGCGCGGGCCTGCGCGTGCTGCTCGGCTCGCTGGCCTTCGGGCTGATCCTGTTCGCCCTCTTCGGCCTGACCCTGCGCCAGGTCCACCGCGCGGCTTTCCTTGCCACTTTGTGGATGGCGCTCTTCTTTTATTACGGTCACGTCTATAACCTGCTCAAAGAGAAATTTCCCGACTTCAACTCCACGCCCTGGCTGCTGACCCTGTGGGGCGTGCTGATGATTCTGTCCGTGGTGTGGGCCACGCGTCCGAAACTGAAGATCGCGAACCTGGCCGTCAGCTTGAACGTGGTCACGCTCGGGCTGGTGGGGATGTCTGGGGGGCAGGTCCTCTTCGGGTCCACGGCGGGGAACGGGCATCGCGCCGCCGCGGAGTTTGCCCCCGTCCAGGCGTTGAATCCGCCCGAGGGACAGGCGCTTCCCGACGTCTATTACTTCATCCTCGATTCATACAGCCGCGCCGACCTGCTCCAATCGGCCTACGGCTACGACAACAGCGCCTTCCTGTCGGCCCTCGAAGAACGCGGATTTTACGTGGCGGAGTGCAGCCAGAGTAATTACGTGCGCACCGAGGTCTCGCTGGCGTCATCGTTGAACATGCAGTACTTGCAGGACCTCGACAGCAAGTTCACGCCCGAGAGCGAAGCGCGCGGCCGCCTGTGGGACTCGCTCAAGCACAGCGCCGTGCGGTACAATTTCGAGAGCCTCGGCTATCAGA
>CALLJA010000494.1 GCA_938008865.1 uncultured Anaerolineales bacterium | reverse complement strand
ACGGCCGAATCCTGCACGGGCGGGCTGATCGCCGACCGCCTCACCGATGTGCCAGGCTCGTCGGATTATTTCCTGGGAGGCATCGTGGCCTACGCCTACGAGGCCAAGGTGGCCCTGCTGAATGTGTCGTGGGATACACTGCACGCGCATGGCGCGGTCAGCCGCGAGGTGGTGCTGGAGATGGCGCGCGGTGCGCGGAAGGCGCTCAGCGCGGACCTGGCCGTCAGCGTGAGCGGCATCGCTGGACCCGGTGGCGGGCTGCCCGATAAACCTGTCGGCACCACCTGGCTTGGACTCGTTACCCCCGACGGGGAGTGGACGCGTTTCTTTGTTTGGGACCGTGACCGCCGCGGCAATAAGGAACTCTCCGCTGAGGCCGCGCTTCAATTCGTGCTGGATTATCTTCGAGACCCTAAAGGTCTTGGAGACCTTTAGGGTCTGTCTATGAAAATCGTCGTCCTCATCTCCGCCAACGCTGAATGGCGTGTGGTCAAAGAGCTATATCCCAGCCTCGACTTGCGGCGCTCGCCCTTTGGCGAATACGCCGACCTGGAACTTGGTTCCCAGCCTGTGACTCTTTTCCACGGCGGCTGGGGCAAGATCAGCGCGGCGGCCACGGCGCAATACGCCATCGACCACTTCCAGCCCGATTTGCTGGTCAACCTCGGCACCTGCGGTGGATTCGCGGGTCGCATCGAGACGGGCGCGGTCATCCTCGTGGAACGGACCCTGGTCTATGACATCATCGAGCAGATGGGCGATGGGGCCGAGGCGATCGCGCATTATGCGACGGATATTGATCTCTCTTGGATGGACAATGGACCGAAAACCGTGGATCGTTTATCACCCACTGTTCGCGGTCTGTTAGTCTCCGCTGATCGTGACATCGTGGTCGAAGATATCCCGATGCTGATCGAAAAATACGGCGCCGTTGCCGCGGACTGGGAGTCAGGAGCCATCGCCTGGGTGGCAAAACAAAACGGCACGCGCCTGCTCATTCTGCGCGCCGTCAGTGACTTGGTGGGCGGGGATGGGGGCGAGGCCTATGGCAACCTCGAATTGTTCCACCAACGCACCAAGACCGTGATGAAAGACTTGTTCGAGCAATTGCCCAATTGGTTGTAATACATGGGTAGGGGCGACCCGTCGGGTCGCCCCTGCATTTTATTGTGCAGGATTAACTACCCGCCCCATGAACAGGATCTGTCCCGTTTGCAGGTCGCGGATAATATAGATGAATGGGCGGTCCACGCGCAGGGACACGTCCCACAGCGGGGCGCCCGCGGTTTCCATGATGACGGCGGTCGCGGCGGCGGCCTCGGTGCCTTTTTCATCCACGGCCACGTAAGCCTTGTGGATGACGGCGCTGATGAACAGGTCCTTATCCCCCGTCATGCCTGAGAAGTCGGCCAGGCCGGGGTCGAAGGCGTCGGTCATGCCGAGGGCGGAGAGGGCGTCGCCCGCCTGGAAACTGCTTTCCACTTTGAACTTGGGCAGGCCAAGCGACACGCCCGTCGGTTGGAGTCCGCCCCGCATGGCGTAGAACGTCTCAAGGTTCAGGGAGGATTCGACTTCATCGAAGCGGCCTTCGTCGGGGACGAGAATGTCCATGGCGGCGGTCCCACCCGCGTAGGGCAGTTCGACCATCTGCCAGCCGTCGCCCGCCGCGTAGGGGATACTCATCCCCTGATGCATGAACGGGACCTGCACCTGGCTTCCGTTCGACAAGGTGAAGGCGTCGTTGCTGGTGTTGTCCGCGTCGAAGGGGTCGAGCCAGTCGGCTTTGAAGTAGATGGCGTTGACCAGCACCATGCGCGTGTCGGAGCTGATGGCGTCCTCGCTGAGCAGGTTTTTGATCTTCTGCTTCGTTTCGTCGCCGACCCAGGCGTTGATCTCTCTGCGGACGGCCTGGGGCTGGTTACGGAAGTCGGATTGATGGACGCCTGCGCCGTAGCTTTGGGCCAGCGTGTCGAGGAAGGTGGATTGCAGCGGCAGAGTTTGCTCGGTCCACACGGCGTTGGCGATGTTGAGTACCAACGCTTCCTGGTCTTTATCCAGGTTGATGGGTGTGGATTCGAGCCTGAGGTCGAGGGCGTTGAAGGCAGGGTGGAGTTGGTCCTGCGGCGGGAAGTGCAGGGCCTGGGTCATCTGCATGAGTGTGTCATTGCGCGCCCCTGCCGAGGTCATGGCCAGGGCCAGGGAGATGCTGAACGGCGAGTAAGCCAGGTTGCCACTCTCGGCGCGGAGCGAGCGGTACAGGTCGAAGGCGAAGGCGTTGTCCCCATCGACCAGGGCCAGCAGGTCGGCGTCCCGCACGGGCGGGCTTTCGCGCCGCAGGTTGGATCTTTTGACGGTTCCGCCCGCGCCGCCGCACGCGGACAAGGACAGGCTGAGAACGGTCAGCAAAGCAAACAAGGCATAAAGCGGGGAGTGTCTCATAAATTCTCTCCTTTTCTGGAATGAACTATAGACGCGGAGAGTTATGTTGTGTTCCCGCCAATGGTCATGTTGTTTACAACACCAGTTCCATCGAGATATTGTCCATGCTCTCGCGGTAACTGGGGATCTCGACGAAGCCCAGTTTTTTGTAGAAGGCCAGGGCGCGTACCTGCTCGCTGCCCGTCTGCAGGCGGATACGGGACCAGCCCTGGGCGCGGGCAAACGCCAACAGGCGCTGGACCACCTGGTAGCCGAGTCTTTGCCCGTGGTATTCCTCCAACAGCCAGAGACGCTTCAACTCGGCGATATCCGCTTCGAGTTGCTTGATCGCACCCGTGCCCACCAGCCGACCATCGTCCAGCACAGCCAGGAACAGGCCGTGGTCGCCTGTGTAGATGCGCTGATAATCTTCCACGTCGCGCAGTTCGCCTTCCTCGGCCAGCACATCGTAGAAGTACTGCGGCGTCTGGTCTGGATAGTAGATGCGCTGGGCCACCGAGGCGATGACCCATTTGGCGGCTTCGGTTTCATCGGGTTGCAGAGGGCGGATCTCGATCATGTGCGGATTGTACTGTAAAGCGTCTGGAATCTGGCTCGCCTGCCGCGCGGGTATAATTTCCTTCCCGCCATGAACACACCTACCCCCGCCCCCGACGCGCAAACCGTTCAACGTCTCAACTTCCGCTACGTGCAGATCGATGCCATCGGTGTCAGCATCTCGAATATCTCGGCGCCCTTCCTGCCCGTTTTCCTCACCCGCCTGGGGGCCAGCAATTTTCAGGTCGGACTGCTCTCGTCCATGCCAGGCTTCACGGGGCTGGTGCTGGCCATCCTGGTGGGGCGCTTTTTGCAGACGCGCCGCGCCATTGTGCCGTGGTACAGCCTGTCTCGCTTGCTGGTCATCTCGTGCTATTTCCTGACGGGCCTGCTGACCCTGCTCCTGCCGCAAGGCGCGGTGGTCACGTCCACGCTGGCGATCTGGGCGCTGGCCACCCTGCCGCAGATCGCGCTCTCGGTGGCCTTCTCGGTGGTGATGAACGCCGTGGCGGGCCCCGAGGGACGCTACGCGCTGCTCAGCCGACGCTGGGCCATCTTCGGGCTGACGAGCGTGGTCGGGACCTTCATCGTCACCCGTTTGATCGACCTGATCGCCTTCCCGTTGAACTACGCCATCATGTTCCTGGCCCTGTCCTTCGGCGGGCTGCTCAGTTTCTATTTTTCGTCACGCATCACCATCCCCGACCAGGTCCCGCCGCCGTTATCGCAGAGCCGCTCTCCGCTGGAGGGACTACGCAATTACATGGTGATGTTGCAGGGCGCGCCCGCCTTCGTCTCGTTTGCGGGCAAGCGTTTCGTCTATCTCTCGGCGCTGGCCCTGAGCGCGCCAATCATGCCGCTCTTCCTCGTGCGCGAGGTCGGCGCCACAGACAGTCAGATCGGCACGGTCAACATGGCGATGACGCTGGTCATGCTGGTGGGATATTTCCTCTGGCCGTGGGCCTCGCGCAAACGCGGCGGACGCTTCGTGCTGCTAGCCACCAGCCTCGGCATGACCCTCTACCCCGCGCTGGCGGCGGCCACCCCGCGCATCGAATGGATCATCTTCTACGCCGCCGTGGCGGGACTCTTCCAGGCGGGCCTCGACCTGGTCTTCTTCGACGAACTGATGAAGACCATGCCCAGCGAGTACAGCGCCACCTTTGTCTCGCTGGCGCAATCTATGCAATACCTGTCCACCATCGTCGCGCCGCTGCTGGGCACCTGGCTGGCCGAGTACATCGGCCTGGGTGGCGCGTTGTGGGTGAGCGCAGGTCTGCGCCTGCTGGGATTTCTACTGTTCCTGATCCCCGAGCGAGAGCGGGTGAAAGCGTCAGTGGTTTAATCTTTCACGGATGACCTCGGTGAAGCAACCATGAATAAAAACTCGGATGCCATCGCGGCATCCGAGTTTTTCATTACTTTCCTAATCTTGCCCGTTCTTCCTCGGCCACACTGGGCTCCAATTTCTTGAACAGCGGACCAGGTTGGTTGAGTTGTTGCCCAGGCTTCAAATCGCTGGGTTTCCAGTAGGACGGGATATTATCTCGTCCTACGTTGCGGTAACGCAACACCTTATGCTCGCCGAGCGAGTCGGTTACGGTCTCGGTGTATTGCTCGCCGAAGAGTGGAGTCTCGTAGCCGAAGAATTCATGCAGGCGTTCGCAGGTGAAGGGCAGGAAGGGCGCGAACAGCACTTTGAGCGAGTCGATGGCCTTGAGCGCGGTATAGACCGTCTTGGCGGCGGCGTCCCTGTCGGTTTTGACCGCCGACCAGGGGGCCTGCACGTCGAGATACTGGTTGACAGCGGTGGCCAGTTTCATCGTCTCGGCCAGGGCGGAGCGCAGGCGCACGGCTTCGAGTTCCGCGCCAACAGTGTTGAATCCGTTCTCGATGGCGGTCAGCAGGGTCAGGTCCGCTTCGCGCAAAGTGGCGGGGTCCACATCAGGCACATGACCTTCCCAATGCTTGTAGCAGAAGGCCAGCACGCGGTTGGCCAGGTTGCCCCAGGTGGCGACCAGCTCGTTGTTGTTACGCGCCACGAACTCGGACCAGTCCCAGTCGCTGTCCTTGTTCTCGGGCATGTTGACGGTCAGATAGTAGCGCACGGCGTCGGGGTCGAAGCGCGTCAGCACGTCGCGGCCCCACACGGCCCAGTTGCGCGAGCCGCTGATCTTCCTGCCTTCCAGGTTCATGAACTGGTTGGCGGGCACGTCATACGGCAGGATCAACGGGATTTCCTCACCCGCGAAGATCTCCATGAAAGCGCTGCCCACGCCCATCAGTTCGGCGGGCCACAAGGAGGTGTGGAAGAAGATATTGTCCTTGCCGATGAAGTGGAACTGCTTCGCCTCGGGGTTGGTCCACCACTCGCGCCAGGCCTCCGCTTGACCTGTGACCTGGCTCCACTCGATGGGCGCGGAGAGGTAGCCGATGACGGCCTCGAACCACAC
>CALLJA010000493.1 GCA_938008865.1 uncultured Anaerolineales bacterium | reverse complement strand
CGCCGATCAACCCCATCTGCCTGGCGGCTTCGGGGTCCTTCAGGATGACCATGAACAGCCCGCCCACCAGCGGCATCATCATGAAACCAAGCAAGGTGAACAACGGCACCTTCGAGCGGCGCAGTTTCAAAGTTTCGGTCCACAAGGCAGCAGAAAAAGTGTTCATCGCAAAACTCCAGTCAAACGCAGGAAATGTTCTTCGAGGTTCTCCTGCTCCACAGCCAGCCGCGTCGGCGGGACGCCCGCGCCCACCAGCACGGTCGCCACTTCCTCAGGTGCGTCGATGGCGCGCGCATCCTTGAGGGCCAGCGTCTCGGAGGCGTGTTCCTTTTCCACGCAATACCCCGCGGAGGTCAAAACCGTCTGTGCGGCGGACAGGTCACGCGTCTGCACCAGCAGGCGCTGGGAGCGCAGGTCTTCCATGCTATCGGCGTCCAGTTCCTCGATCAGCCGTCCCTGATGGATGATGCCGATGCGCGTCGCCAGCCGATCGACCTCGGTCAGGATGTGGCTCGACATCAGGATGGTCACGCCTTCGCGCGCCAGCCTCGCCAACAGTTCGCGGATCTCCACCACGCCCGCAGGGTCGAGTCCGTTGGCGGGCTCGTCAAGGATCAGCAGCTCAGGGCGATGCAGCAGCACGCGCGCCAGTCCCAGGCGTTGGAGGTTGCCCATCGAAAGCGTACCCGCTTTTCGGTCCGCGTAGGGCGTGAGGCCGAGCTGTTCGATGATGCGCGAAACGACGTTCGCATCGGTCAATCCATGCAGGCGGCGCGATATCTCCAGATTCTCACGCGTGGATAATTCGGGATACGCGGCGGGACTCTCGACGAGGTGCCCCACCCGCGCCCAGGGTCCGCGCCCATTCGGACCAACCGCCTGATTCAGCACCCGAACCGATCCCGCGCTGGGAGCGATCATCCCCAACAACATGCGGATGGTGGTGGTCTTGCCCGCGCCGTTCAGGCCGAGGAAGCCATAAATTTCACCCGCCCCCACGCGCAGGTCGAGTCCATTCACCGCATGGACAGGGCCAAAGGATTTCGACAACTGGCTGGCTTCGATCACGTAGTTCATGTTATTTACTCTTTACACCCAGCACCGAACTGAGACTCTTGCGATACTGGTCAAAAGCCGACTTCCCTTTGG
>CALLJA010000492.1 GCA_938008865.1 uncultured Anaerolineales bacterium | reverse complement strand
ACATCCATCGCCTTGTAGTGGGTCAGGTCCAGTTGCAGCGGGGTGATGGAGACATAGCCCGACTTCAACGCGCCGAAGTCGGTGCCTTCCTCGGCCACACCGGTAGGGGACTCGCCCCCGATCCAGTAATACGGTTTGCCGCGCGGATCGAGGCGGGCGTCCAACGCATCGCGATAGACGCGCAGTCCCTGGCGGGTGATCATATAGCCTTTGAGCTCATCTTTTTTGAGATACGGCACGTTGACGTTCAGCACCACGCCGTCGGGCAGGCCGTCCTTGAGGACCATCTTCGCCACGCGGCGGGCAACGATGGCCGCCGTGGAATAATCCAGCGGACCCTTGTGCCGCTCGGGCGAATCGAGCGAGACCGCAATCCCGCAGATACCGTCGATGACGGCTTCCATCGCGGCGGTGACGGTGCCCGAGTAGGTCACGTCGTGGCCGATGTTGGCGTTGGGATTGATGCCCGAGACCACCAGGTCGAACTTCTTTTGCAGCAAGCCCAGCAGGGGCAGGGCCACGCAATCCGAGGGAGCGCCGTCCGAGGCGTACGCCGTGGAGCCGTCGGCCAGGGTCGTCTCGCGCACGCGCAGCGGACGATCCATGGTCTTGACATGCCCCGAAGCCGACCAGTTGCGGTCGGGCGCAAAGACGGTCACACTGCCCAGTTTGCGCATCTCGCGCGCCAGGGCCAGCAGTCCAGGCGCTTGCACGCCGTCATCGTTGGTGACAAGAATTTCCATGAGCGATTTCCAGTTTCTGATTTTTTGATTACCACTACGATTATAACGCCCTCCCGATATAATGCCTCCATGCGCCGCTGTTCCCTCGTCCTCTTTCTTTCCCTTTTTCTCCTTTCCGCTTGCATCCCCTCGACCCCAAGCCCAACGCCGCAGCCCACTCCTTCCCCTGCCTCACTCGCACTGTATGTCTTTCGTTCCACTCCACCTGCACTTCTGCATTTCTCTGCGGATTTGAAATCGGTCGAACGCGAGATCCCGCTGTCTCCGCCGCCGAATTGTTCCCTGAGCGGCCTCTTCCCCTCGCCGCAGCGGGACCGCCTCATCGCCGAGTTCCAATGTGCCAACGGACCTGCCGCCCTGTTGCTGGATTCCGCGGCGGGGACGTTCACCCCGCTGAT
>CALLJA010000491.1 GCA_938008865.1 uncultured Anaerolineales bacterium | reverse complement strand
GATGTCGAATGCCAGCGTGGACTTGCCCGACCCCGACAGTCCCGTCATGACGACGAGCTGGTTCTTGGGGATCTCAAGATTGACGTTTTTCAGGTTGTGCAGGCGTGCATTGCGAATGATGATGTTGGGGTTCATTTTTCTCCGTTTGCGCGGGTGTTTTACTTTCATTCTACAACCCTGGTGTCCCAATGGAGGGTTTAAAGTGACCTTTGCCGAAAATCCAGCGTTTGTTGGAAGCTGGTTGTAAAATAAGGTCTGCTCAAAAAGAAACCTCAAAACGGAGAACAACATGAAAGCAAAAATGACAAGAACCCTGGGGCGCTCGAACATCGAGATCAGCGCCCTGGGCATGGGCTGTTGGGCTATCGGCGGACCGTTCTGGAGCGGCGAGACACCGCTGGGTTGGGGCGAAGTGGACGATGCCGAGTCGATCCGCGCCATCCACGCCGCACTCGACCTGGGCGCGACCTTCTTCGACACGGCCAATGTCTATGGGGCGGGTCACAGTGAACGCGTGCTGGCAAAGGCACTCAAAGGCAAACGAGAGCAGGTGGTGATCGCCACCAAGTTCAACGCCGTGTTCGACGAGACCACCCGCCAGGTGACGGGCAGCGACACCACGCCCGAAGGCATCCGCCGCGCCTGTGAGGACTCACTGAGCCGCCTCGAAACAGACGTCATCGACCTGTACCAGTTCCATGACAACGGCTTCCCGCCCGAGCAGGCGGGTCCCGTGCGCGACACACTCGAGGAATTGGTGGCCGAGGGCAAGATCCGCGCCTACGGCTGGAGCACCGACTTCCCCAAGAGTGCCGAATTCTTTGCGGGCGGCGAACACTGCGCCACCATCCAGGTCGAATTGAACGTGCTGGATGATAACGCCGCCATCCTGGCCATCTGCGAACGTGAGAACCTGGCCGCCATCAACCGCGGTCCGCTGGCAATGGGCCTGCTGACGGGCAAGTACACGGGCGCGGTCCAACCCTCCGCCGACGACGTGCGTGGGCAGAAAAGCCCTGAGTGGATGAAATACTTCAAGGACGGCGTAGCCAGCGCAGACTACATGACGAAAGTGTCCGCCATCCGCGAGATCCTCACCAGCAACGGACGCAGCCTCGCGCAGGGCGCGCTGGCCTGGTTATGGGCGCGCAGCCCCAAGACCGTGCCCATCCCTGGCTTCCGCACCGTCAAACAGGTGGAGGAGAACTGCAAGGCCATGGACTTCGGTCCGCTGACCGCCGACCAGATGGCGGAGATCAACCGCATTCTGGGACGATAAATCGCCCTTTGACTTCACTCAAGAAAATGAAAAATACAGGACGCGGACAATTCAGCTCGCGTCCTGTATTTTTTCTCCCGCCGCAATGACTTTAGCAATCATCCCGACGACCTCCTGCGCCATCTTTTTCTGGACCTGCAGGGTGGTCAACCAGCGGTCGGCGACGGTGAAGATATCTTCGTCGGCGCGCGGGGTATCGAGGACTTTCTTCAGGTTACGGGTATTGCCTGCATCCAGTTCGAGGAACATGCGCAGGATCGCCATGTGGCTGTACCCCGCCCTGGTCAACATGCGGATAATCTGCAGCCGTTCGATCTCCCTCTTCCGAAATAAGCGGTATCCATTGTACGAGTTACGCGGGACCGTGACCAGCCCGTTGCGCTCCGCGTTGCGGACAATATCCACGCTGACGTCCAACAGCCTGGCCACTTCCCCGATCGACAGCGGCGGATCGTCGGTCGCCTCGGTCATGTGCTGCG
>CALLJA010000490.1 GCA_938008865.1 uncultured Anaerolineales bacterium | reverse complement strand
TTTGAATTTTATATTGTTCATGGTTTATTCTCTAAAATGTTTTGCATATTTCAAAAATCAATGCCTATTTGAAAACTTCGCTTCGATGAAAATCTAAGTATTCTTTGTTTTCGGGGAAAACACTCCTTAATTGAAGATCATTGTTTATATCAAAAACTTTGCATGCAAAAGGACTCAATCTTTGGGAAATAATCACACTTCCGTTATTTTTGAAAGCTACATACCCTCTGTCAAACAGAAAATCGTAATCAGGAATCAATAAAAGACCGTTGAAAGGATTTAACCTTTCTTGGTTGTTACTATCTTTCCACGGCTTTATATGCGAGGCTCGTAATAAAGTAACACTTTGCAGCCCTGTTACAGAGCAACTTCCCCAGAGCTTAATTACATTTCTTCTAAAATTTCCTTGCCCAAGCCTGCTTACTATTACTTGTTCTTGCTCGGTTTTATCTAGAGTTATGTATTCTCCAGCGTGTTCGCGCACTTCTTTGAATGCGTCAATTTCAGACGAAAGCATTTCTATTCTAAACACAAATTCGCTGGGAACATTTACCTTCAATTGGAAATCAGTTAATGTGATTCTTCCAAAATAAACGAAGGGAGAATGATGAGTTTCCCTATAGAAAAGATGAATTTCATCTTGGACCTTACTTGCTTCAATAACTCTTTTGTCCGAACTATGTTTCTCTTCGCCTTCCCAAAAAAGCATATTTCCGTCAATATAATCATTGTATTGCGTCAAAGCCTGTTGCTTGTCTTTGGTTACAAATAAAATAATATATTTTGTGTTGGTAGGCGTGACTACACCTTTAGATATAGCGTGAAAACTTTGATAGCCCCAAAGTTTTGCTAGAAACGGACGCACATAACTTTGACCAAATTCGAGGGGCTTGAAAGTTACAGGCATAAAATCCTCAAAAGGGCGTTAAGGACATAAAAGGCTTTTTGGGTAGAGTTTTCATAATTTTTTTGGCTTCATAAGTGTCCTGTGCTTTCTCATCCCACTCTGACGAAAAGACACACTTCACACTTCCTGCCCCAGCGTTTTCAAAGGCAAGCCTGATCCCGCCTATACCTGCAAACAAATCAATAAAAGTAAGGTTTTTTTCTTTTTATGGATTGCCAGACTGGTATTGGCGGTTTGTGTTTGTGTTATGTTCATACCCGCCAGTATACACGGAAACAACAAATAGAGTATTTAAAAAATCGCCGTCAACATGCAATTCAGGGCGGATCGTACACCAACACCTTCTCCAAATCTATGCTTTAATCAAGCCAGAGGCCCCCATGTCCATCCTGACCGAATTCGAATCTCATCTCTCCCCCGATCTACTTTCCACTTTCCATGCCCTGACCTCCCCCTTCCTCATCCAGCAATACCTCGACTCGATGCCCTACCGCGCCGTGGAGCGGGACCGTTCGCCGCTGAGCGTGATGCGCGATTTCCAGAGTCACTGCCTGGATGGCGGGTTGTTTGCTGCATTAGCCCTGTGGCGGATCGGCTTCCGCCCGCTGATCCTCGACATTCGGGCTGACCCCGGTGAGGACGACGACCACGTCCTCGCGCTGTACCAACTCGACGGTCGCTGGGGCGCCATCGCCAAGTCGAACTACGTCAACCTCGGCTTCCGCGAGGCGGTCCACAAGAATTTCCGCGAGCTGGTGATGACCTACTTCGAGCATTATTGCTCCATCCACCAGACCAAGACCCTGCGCGGATACACGCGCCCGTTCGACGTGTCGAAATTCCAGCCCGCCGACTGGGCCTGGAACGAGGAAAGCAGTGTGAAGTTATACAAGAAGTTCTACAGTTGGAAGCCCATTCCGCTGATCACCCCGCAGATGGCGGCCCGCCTCCACCCCGTCACCGACCGCGCCTACGCCAGCGAGACGATGCACACCGACCTGAGCTGGTCTTTCGGAAATCGCGACGGGCACTAGCCTGCCCGCCGCACCGCCAAGCCGACCCGCGCAGATTGGCTTTTTTTCTGCAACCAAATCCCAACAAAAGCGTAAATTTTCATGGCGCTTTACCCTGTCCACTCGGCCAGGACGAAACCCGCCCGACGGGTATTTGTTTTCATCGTCATTTGGCCTATCATTATTATGAAATCAAAAAAGGAAGCCTTTCCCATGAAAACCACCAAATTCCTGATCGCATTTGTCATTCTGAGCGTCGTGCTGACCGCCTGCGGCCAGCTTGCTCCCACCGCTGCCCCCACCGAGACCCCCATCCCCACCGTGCTGGCCGACCCGACCATCATCAGCGAGGGGCGGCTGGAACCCGTCCGCTACACCGAACTGGCGCTGAACGCCAGCGGCCTGGTCAGCGAAGTGCTGGTCGCCGAGGGCGAGACGGTCGAAGCGGGACAGGTGATCGCGCGGCTGGAAAGCCCCGAGGCCAAGACCCTCGAATCGGCCAAGGCGGATGCGTCCACCCATTTAACGGCCGCCTACCAGGCCGTCCGCGATGCGCAGTACAAGCTGGACAATTTCGACGTCCCGAATGACTTCAAGGGCATGACCCCGTCGCAGGCCGTGGAATCCACGCTGGAGAAACTCAACGAGGCCCGCGCCGCCTACGAGCCGTACAAGTACCTGGCTCCCAACAACGGCCGCGAGCAGCGCCGCAAACTGGACGACGCCTGGTCGAAGTATCGCAAGGCCATTCAGTGGATGGAACTCCAGACTTCTGTAGACAACGCCCAGTCGCAGCTCACCCAGGCCCAGAAGGATTACGACATCCTCAACAACCCGAATTTCACTGAAGACACTGCGGGCGTGCGCGCTGCCCTGGCCAACGCCGAGGTCCGCGCCCCGTTCCCAGGCGTGATCACCAGCCTGAAGTTGAAGGTGGGCGAGTTCGCCTCGGCGGGACAGCCCGTGGTCACCATCGCCGACTTGAAGGGTTGGGTGGTCAAAACCACCGACCTGACCGAGATCGACGTGGTCTCGCTCAAGGAAGGCCAGCCCGTCACCGTCACGCTGGACGCGCTGCCCGGGCAGGAACTGAAGGGCAATATTCTGTCCATCAGCCAGAACTACGGCCAGAATCAGGGCGACATCGTGTACGAGGTCACCGTGCTGCTGACGGATGCAGACCCCGTCATGCGCTGGGGCATGACCGCCGCCGTCAAGTTCGAGAAGTAAGAGGATGTCGTTGCGAGGGCGGTTGAGACGCAAAGCGTCGAAATCCGCCCGAAGCAACCTCCTGTCTATGAAACTTTTCGATAGTATCGGGAGGTTGCTTCGTCGCTACGCTCCTCGCAACGACACATAAACCGAGGTCCTTATGTCCCTTTTTAGCAAACCCAAGAACGACAACGGCGAGCACGCCATGATCCACCTGCGCGACGTGCATAAATATTACAAGACCGCCATCGGCGATTACCATGCCCTGAACAGCATCGACCTGGAAATCGAGGCAGGCGAGTTCGTCAGCATCATCGGCAAGTCGGGCAGCGGCAAATCGACCCTGCTCAACATGATCACGGGCATCGACCGCCCGACCTCGGGCGAGGTCTTCGTCAACGGCACGGGCGTCCACACCATGGGCGAGAATAAAATGGCGCGCTGGCGCGGCAAGAATCTGGGCATCGTGTTCCAGTTCTTCCAACTGCTGCCGACCATCTCGGTCATCGAGAACATCATGCTTCCGATGGACTTTTGCCGCACTTACCCCATGCGTCAGCGCGAGAAACGCGCCCTGGAACTGCTCGAAATGGTAGAACTTGCCGACCATGCCTACAAGCTGCCCACCGCCCTCTCCGGCGGACAGCAGCAGCGCATCGCCATCGCGCGCGCGCTGGCCAACGATCCGCCCGTCATCATCGCGGACGAGCCAACGGGCAACCTCGACTCGAAGACCGCCGAGTCGGTCTTTGCCCTGTTCAACGACCTGGTCGCCAAGGGCAAGACCATCATCATCGTCACGCACGACAGCGCGCTGGCCAAGCGCACCCACCGCACCGCGCTCATCGCCGACGGCGAGATCGTCAACGAATATGTGGCCAGGGCCATGCCCACCCTGACCCAGGACCAGATGCTATGGGCCACGCGCAACGCCACGGAACAATCCTTCGAGGCGGGCAGCATGATCTTCACCGAAGGCTCCAGCGCCGACACGTTCTACATCGTCTCCAAGGGCACCGTGGACGTGGTCCTGCCGCGCCCGGGCCAGTCGGACGTCATCGCTTTGCAGCTCGGCCCGGGCAAGTTCTTCGGCGAGATGGCTTATTTCCATGACCGCCGCCGTCGGGCTTCGATCCGCGCCTCGGAACACAGCACCGTCGAGGTGTTGGCCCTCGGGTACGACCAGCTCACAGAATTGTTGAACCAGTCCGAGGCCACGCGCGAAGCGCTCCACCAGGTGGCCGACAGGAACGAGATCGCCAATGCCCAAAAGCGGAGCGCGTCATGAGCAGCCGCTGGAAGAAGGTGTGGGCTGACTTTTGGGGCAACAAGTCGCGCACGCTGCTCACCATCCTGACCATCATGGTCGGCACGCTGGCGGTCGGGTTCAACAGCAACGTCAACCTGTACATGCTCGAAAGCATGGACAGCGACTACCAGTCCGCCAGCCCATCGGAGGCGCAGGTATATGCCTATCCGTTGGACGACGACATGGTCAAACTGGCGCGCGAGGTCCCGGGCGTGGATGCCGTGGAGGGCCTGGCAAGCGCCAGCGCGAAGGTCGTCCGCAGCGACGGCTTGCCGATCCAGATCCAGTTCATCGCGGTCAAGGACCCGAATGAGCTGACCCTCGACCAGGTAAAACCCGCCGCGGGCCAGGACTCGATCCCGCCGCTGGGCGAACGCGAGATCCTCGTGGACGCCTCAGCCCTGCCTGCGGGCTACAAGGTCGGCGACATCGTCACGGTCGAATTGAGCGATGGCAAACAGCGTCAGTTGAAACTGGCGGGCTACATGCACGCCGTGACGGGCTTCCCGTTCAGTTTCACGCAAACCATGTATGCCTTCGTCACGCCCCGCACGCTGGAATGGCTGGGCGGCTCGCCCGACTACAGCGGATTGTCGATCAGCGTGGCCGAGCAGCAGACCGATGCGAAGCACGTCACCGAGGTGGCCCAAGCCGTGGCTGACCGCCTGAAGCGGGCGGGCGCGGAAGTATATTTCGTCTCGGTCTATCAACCCGGCCATCACTTCGCCTGGAACATCACGCAGGGCATCTTCTTCGTGCTGAACATCCTGGGCTACATGACCGTCTTCCTGAGCGGCTTCCTGATCGTCAACACCATCACCGCGCTGATGACCCAGCAGACGCGCCAGATCGGCATCATGAAAGCCGTCGGCGGCGGGACAGGACAAATATTCAGCCTGTACGTGGTGCTGATCCTGGGCTTTGGCCTGGCGGCCTTCCTGATCGCTGTCCCGCTGGCCAACACGCTGGCCAAGACCCTCGGCGGCGGCATGGCTACCTATCTGAACTTCAGTCCGATGCCCTACCCGGGCTACCGTCAATCGCTCGTCCAGCAGGCCATCGTGTCCATGCTGGTGCCGCTGCTGGCGGCGCTCTGGCCGATCTACAACAGCGTGCGTGTGACCGTGCGCGAAGCCATCAGCGACTACGGCATCGGCGGCGGACCCCGCCGCAAGGAAAGGCCCGTCAGCCGCGCCGCCTTGTGGATCTCGCGCCCGCTGCGGCTCTCGCTGCGCAATGCTTTCCGCCGAAAACTGCGCCTCAGCCTGACCCTGGTCACGCTGGTGCTGGCGGGCGCGATCTTCATCGGCGTGTACAACCTGTGGGAATCCTTCGACAAGACCATCCAGGATGTTCAGGGATACTTCATGGCCGACGTGAACATCTCCTTTGGCCGCTACTACCGTTTCGAGGAGGTGGCTTCCATCGCCGAGAAGGTGCCCGGAGTCGAAAGCGTGGAAGGCTGGACGGAGTACACAGGCACGCTCCTCAAGGATGAAGACACGGCAGGCACGCAGATCATGTTCGTAGCCCCGCCCTCGACCTCGACCCTGATCGACCCGGTCATCACCTCGGGCCGCTGGCTCGAAACGGGCGACGAGAACGCCATCGTGATCGGCAACCACCTGCTCAACATCTTCCCCGACCTGAAGGTCGGCGACTGGCTGACCATCGAGATCGACGGACGGAAGACGCAGTGGCAAATCGTAGGCACCTACAGCATCACAGGTAACGTCAGCCCGCCGCTGTTGTACGTCAACTATGAATACCTGAGCAGGCTGATCGGCCGCCCGGACCAGGTCTACTCGCTGCGCGTGCTGACCACCAGCCACGACGCCGCCACGCAGAAGGCCGTCAGCGACCAGATCGAGAAATTGTACGAGGCCAATGGCATCCAGTTCGGGTCAACCCAACTCGGCGCGGACTTCATCCGCGACCAGAAGGCCCAGACCGACATCCTGGTCTACTTCATGCTCTCGATGGCCGTCATGATCGCCATCGTGGGTGGCCTGGGCCTGATGGGCACCATGAGTATCAACGTGCTCGAGCGCACGCGCGAGATCGGCGTGATGCGCGCCATTGGCGCCTCGAACGGCGACATTCAGGGCATCGTGATCGTGGAGGGCATGGTGGTCGGCCTGATCAGTTGGGCCGTCAGCATCGTGCTCTCGCTGCCGATCACCAACATCCTATGCTACGGTGTCGGCATGTCCCTGCTGACCGCACCCATGCCCGCGGTGTATGGCGTGAGCGGTATCCTGACCTGGCTGCTCCTCACCCTGGTGCTGGCCGCCATTGCCAGCGCCTGGCCTGCCCGCCGCGCCTCGCGGCTGACGGTGCGAGACACCCTGGCCTACGAATAAAACAAAGAGACGGCTGCCCAAAGCGGCCGTCTCTTTTATCGTCCATTGACAGGCGTGCTATACTCTTAATGTCTTTTCATACCGAGCCTGGCGGATCAAAAGGAGGACCCGTGGCTAAAAAGTGGTGTTACGCGAACCTGACCCCGTTCCTGGCGGCCCCCAACGGGGCTAAACTCTTCGACCTTCCGCAGGGCGCGCTGGTCGAGCCGACGGGGCAGCAGCAACAGACGCCGGTCAACGCCCACAGCGCGACCTGGAGCGAGGTCCAGCACAGCGGCGTGGATGGCATCGTCAAGACCGGCTGGGTCAACGACGCCTGGCTGGACGAATACATCGAGCAGTTCCCCGACCCCGAGGTCCACATCCCCAACCCCACCCCCGAACCGAACGATGCGCCCCAGTACATGCTCATCGAGGGCAGGAAAAAGTTCAACATGTGCGGGGAGTTGTGCATCGCCTTCGTCGTTGGCGAGGATATCGACAGCCTGCTCGCCAAATGGCGGGCTGCCGCCCCCAGTTTCTACAACAGCATTCTGGCGGGCGACCGCGACAAACCGACCGGCGCCGAGGACCTGCGCAGCATCCTGACCGCCTACGGCTACGCCGCCGACAACGGCAACCTGGTCAGTTTCCGCGCGGGGCTGACCGACCCGCTGATCGGGTTCCAGCCCACCCAGGGCCGCATCGGCGCCCTGCTCCAGACGCATTTCCTCGTGGCAATGGTAACCATCAACGGCCACGGGAAATTGATCACCAAGAACGACGACACCTCCACCAAGAAGGGCAAGAACAAACCCGTCGTGGACAAGGGCATCCTACATTGGGTGGTCGTGGATAAGGTGATGTCAAACGGCATGAACGCGGGCCGCGTCGAACTCTACAACCCCTTTCCCAACCGCCGCCAGGAATACTCGTTCAACGAGTTCATCAAATCCTGCAACAGTCCCTCGTGGCCCGGCTGGTGGGTCAAGCGCGGCGTCAGCAATTAACTTCGAAAGGACGGAATGCCATGAACCAGAAATGGGTCATCGACCGGGGCGCGCTGCGGCGGGCCCCCAACGGCGCCAAAGTGATCGACCTCCCGAGCGGCACCGTCATCACACCCACAGGCAACCAGCAGACCCTGACCCTGTTCGGCCGCCAGGTCATCTGGTCGGAGATCATCGCCAGGGGACAGCTCGGCTGGATCAACGACGCCTACCTGGAAGACTACCTGGAGAAATTCCCGAACGAGGTGCTGATCGCCAACCCCACCCCCGACCCGAACGACGCGGCCCAATACATGGCCGTCGAAGGCGACGTGAAGCACAACCTGTGCGGTGAACTGTGCGTGGCTTTCCTGGTCGGCGTGGAGATCGACCTGGTCCTCAAAAAATGGAAGCAGGACCTGCCCGAAGCCTACAACAAGATCATCGGCGGCAAACGGGATAACGCCACCGGAGCCGGGACGCTGGAAGGCATCCTGAACCTGTACGGCCTCAACCGCCCCCAGGGCCACATCTTCGACTTCAAGACAGGCCTGACCGACCCGCTTATCGGCTACCGCCCCTCACCCGGGCGCTTCAACAAAATGCTCCAGACCCACCGCCTGATCGCGGGCGTCAATATCGACGGCGGCACGGGCCGCCTGCGCGGCGCGGGCGTGGGCCATTGGGTCGTGCTCGACAAGGTCATGCCCGTCGGGCGGAGCGGCGGCAACGGCGGCTGGGTCGAGTTATACAACCCCTTCCCCAACCGCCGCGAGGAGTATTCCTACGACGAGTTCACCGCCTCCTGCGGCGGTGCGGATAACTGGAACGGCATCTGGGTGCAACGGGTGATTTAAAAAATAAGGAGGGGTGGACTTTGAAAGTCCACCCCTCCTCGATTCACGCATACAGCGCCTCGGCTACACGCTGTAACCGTTGGCGGGCCTGCTCTGCAACTTCATCCAGCCTGGGGTCTTGAATGAGTTGCCCCATCGACAATGGGTCAACGATATTGACTACCGTCTCGTCACCTTCTTCGTACACGATGACATTACACGGCAGTAGCAGGCCCGCATCGGGACGGGCGCTCAGCGCTCTGTGCGCCAGCGGCGGGTTGCACACTCCCAGGATCGAATATTTGCGAAATTCGACATCCAGCTTCTTTTTCATCGTTTCTTTAACGTCAATGCTGGTCAGTACGCCAAAGCCCTCCGCTTTGAGCGCCTCGATCACCTTTTCGAGCGTCTGCTCGTAAGGCATATTCAGTTTACTTTCCATACCAGGGTTATTCATTTTTCCTCTGAATAGATGGTTTCTGGTTGGATGAAGCGGAGAGGAAAAAGTTTCAACTCATATCGGCACGATCATCTCTTTCGTCTCGATCACCTCGGCCTGCAATTTACCCGCTGAAAGCTCACGCAGGTCGGTTTGAAAGGCCTCGAACGCATCGACGGGGAATTGCAGCGTCAGGGTAATGTCGGCGGCGAAGTCTTCGCTGAGGACCTGTCCGCGCTGACGGCTGACCAGCAGGCGGACGCGCTCCAGCAGGTTGTAGGGAATCGCCAGCAGCGCCAGGTGGGTCGAGGTCAGCCGTCCCCGCCCGACGGCGCTGACCACCATCTGCGCCGACTCGGTGTAGGCCTTGACCAATCCCCCCGTCCCGAGCAGGGTCCCGCCAAAGTAGCGCGTCACCACCAGGGCCGCGTCACCGAGTCCGCTGCCGCGCAGCACCGTCAGCGCGGGACGGCCCGAGGTGCCCGCGGGTTCGCCGTCGTCGGAGAAGTACTCGGTCACCGTGTTGCCGCCGCCGATGATATAGGCAGGCACATTGTGCGTGGCGTCGGAAAATTCCTTTTTGATGCGGGTAATGAAGGCGCGCGCCTCGTCGATATTGAGGGCGGGCGCCAGCGTGGCGATGAAGCGCGAGTTAACCACCACATGCTCGCGTCGGATTTCGTTGAGCGGGACCTGATACAGCTTGGACATGTGCTGATTTTAACGCGAATCAATTGACCTTTTACAAAAGCCCAGAACCTCACCATAGAGGTCGAAGAATGCATGGCGTTTTTAAATTTGATGGCTCTCCCATTTCTGGCGGAAAACATTCTTAGTGCGCAAATTTTGCCCGATCTGAAATCTGTAGATTGTCTTTGCCCTTTCCCGTTAAGCCTAATTGATTTTCTCTGTCCGCAGGCACATGTGTCTCTCCGCGTTCGCCGCAGTAAGGATCTCCGTCAAACTTACAAGATGAACTGCCTCCAGTTTTGAAGGGAGTTCTACCATCGAAATCAAAAATCTCGTCCTTGCGAGGAGGGTGCTAGCCCGACGACGTGTGCCACGCATTGGTAAGAAATCGGGTTCGCAATGACAAGACCAAGGTTGGGCGATGGGCAATCTCGTTTTGAAATCCTTCAAGGCACAAACAGGATTTGTGCTATAATGCCGTCCAACATGAAGCCAGAACTGCTCTTCGCCCTGAATAATAACAATAATAATGACGACCGCATCGCGGCCGTTGGGCGAAACACATCTGGTTGACAGAGATCGAAACACAGGTCAAACCAAACCGCCCAACGGAAATCCGCTGGGCGGTTTTTGTTTTATTTCCTCGTCATTGTGAGGAGGTCCGCAGGGCCGACGACCTTGCACCTGCACAAACCGCAGGTGCAGTCAGGTGGGCAATCTCATAAAATTAAGTAGGAGATTGCTTCGGGCGAAAGAACATCGCCCT
>CALLJA010000489.1 GCA_938008865.1 uncultured Anaerolineales bacterium | reverse complement strand
CCCAGCGCGGACAGGCCGACTTACCTTACGACCTGCTGACGGTCGGGCTGAACCGTCCGCGTGAGGAACTGTACGCTCGGGTGGACGCGCGCATCGACGCCATGTTCGCCGCAGGCCTGCTGGACGAGGTCCGCGCGTTGCTGGCGAAAGGCTATTTGCCCGAGCTGCCGTCCATGTCGGGCATCGGGTATCGGGAGTGCTGCCAGGTGTTGAGCGGCCAGATGAGCGAGGAGCAGGCCAGGGTCCAGATGAAGCGTATCACGCGCGTCTTCGTGCGCCGTCAGGCCAACTGGTTCAAGGAATCCGACCCGAACATCTGCTGGTTCGAAGCGGGCGATTCTAAGGTATTGGAGAAGGCTTTAACACTCGCAAAGGAGAAAAAGTTCACCTGAATTATTGACTTTTGTTTTTTTCAGGCTATACTATTCGCAACGCCAACTAGTTGAAGGAGGAACCATGAAGGACCGACCCTGGGTAGAGCATTACGACAAGGGGGTGCCCGCCGCAATCGAATATCCCCAAGCGCCGCTGTATCACTTTTTGGATGATTCCGCGCGCAAGTATCCCGACCGCGCCTGCACGATCTTCAAAGGCGCGGTCGTTACGTACAAGGAGATGAACGACATCACCGACCACCTGGCTGCCGCGCTGGTGGACATGGGCGTGAAGAAGGGCGACCGCGTGGGCATCTTCATGCCGAACTCGCCGCAATTCGTGATGGCCTATTACGCCATCCTCAAGGCGGGCGGCGTGGTGGTGGCCACCAACCCGCTCTACACCGCCCCCGAGATCGAGCATCAGGCCAGCGATGCGGGCATCGAAGTGATGTTCGTGATGACCAACTTCTACAAGACGATCAAGGCCGCCCAGCCCAAGACCAGGATCAAGAAGTTGATCGTGACCAACCTGAAGGAAGCCCTGCCGCCTCTGCTGCGCCTGCTCTTCACCCTGGCGAAGGAGAAGAAAGGCGGATTCCGCATTGAGGGCGGACTGGCCGAAGGCGAGGTCTGGATGCAGGACCTGATCGCAAAATATGCCAGCGCTTCGCGCCCCGCCCTGGAGATTGGTCCCGATGATACGGCCTTGTTCCAATACTCGGGTGGGACCACGGGCGTCTCGAAGGGCGCGGTGGCCATGCACCGCAATGTGGTGGCCAACACCCTGCAGATCAAATCGTGGATGACGGGCCTCGAGCCTGGCAAGGAAGTGGTGCTGATGGCCATCCCGCTCTTCCACGTCTACGGCATGGTGGCGGGCATGAACTTTGCCATGTCGAATGGCGGCAGCATGGTGATGGTGCCAAACGCGCGCGACCTGAAGGACGTGTTGGACAACATCAGCAAGTACAAAGCCACCATCTTCCCCGGCGTGCCCGCGCTGTACAACGGCATCAACAATCACCCCGACGTCAAGGCTGGCAAATACAACCTGTCTTCGATCAAAGCCTGCATCTCGGGCTCTGCTCCGCTGCTGCGCGAGACCAAAGAACAATTTGAACAGCTGACAGGCGGCAAGGTCTTCGAAGGCTATGGCCTGTCCGAGGCGCCGACCGCCACGCACTGCAACCCGCTCAACGGCGTCAACAAGACGGGTTCCATCGGCATGCCCCTGCCCGACGTGGACGTGAAGATCGTCAGCCTCGACGACGGCGAAACCATCCTGGGCCAGGGCGAGGTCGGCGAGATCATCATCCACGGGCCGCAGGTGATGAAGGGCTATCACAACATGCCCACCGAGACAGCCAACACCCTGCGCACAATGAAAGACGGCAAAACCTGGTTGTTCACGGGCGACATCGCCCAAATGGACGAGGACGGTTATTTCTACATCGTCGACCGCAAGAAGGAACTGATCAAGCCGGGCGGCTTCCAGGTTTGGCCGCGTGAGGTAGAGGAGGCGCTGGCCGCCAACCCGAAGGTCCTCGAAGTGGGCGTGGCGGGCATCCCCGACCCGTACCGCGGCGAGACTGTCAAGGCCTGGATTGTGCTCAAGCCGGGCGAGTCTGCCGATGAAGCGGAACTCAAGGCTTGGTGCAAGGATCGGCTGGCCCCATACAAAGTCCCCACGCATTACGAATTCCGCAGCGAATTGCCCAAGACCACCGTCGGCAAGATCCTGCGCCGCGAACTGGTCCGCCAGCATAAGGAAACGGCTGCGTAGCACACCGCGCTCGATGGTCCAATTAAAACTAAAAGAGGCCCTCCAATAGGAGAGCCTCTTTTCATTACCAATTACCAGGCACCACTCACGCCAGTTGCGGCGTGCCGCTCTTCTTGGGAGCAGGCGGCGGGAAGATCTGCTCGAATTCCTCGCGGGTAATCGATTCGACTTCCAGCAGTTTCTTCGCCACGATGTCCAACTGGGCGCGGTATTGGCTGAGCAGGTCCTTGGCCAGCCTGTACGACTCGTCCACGATCCTGCGGACCTCGCGGTCGATCTGCTCGGCCACAGCTTCAGAGTAATCACGCTGTTCGGAGATCTCGCGGCCCAGGAAGATCAATTCCTCTTTCTGTCCATAAACCATGTTGCCGAGTTCACTGCTCATACCCAGGCGAGTCACCATGGAACGCGCCATGCGCGTGACCTGCTCGATGTCGTTAGAAGCGCCCGAGGTGATGTCGTCGAAGATTAATTCTTCGGCGGCGCGTCCGCCCAGAGCCATGGCCAGGGTGGCGAGCATCTTCTTGCGCGACATGAGGATACGGTCCTCGTCGGGGCGGAACCAGGTGACGCCGCCCGCCTGTCCACGGCCGACGATGGTCACCTTCTGGACAGGGTCTGCCTCGGCCAGGGCGTTGGCGACCACCGCGTGGCCCGCCTCGTGGTAGGCGATAATACGCTTCTCTTCATCTGAGATCAGGCGCGATTTTCGCTCGGGGCCCATCACCACGCGTTCGATGGCCTCTTCCAGGTCGGTCTGCCCGATGGACTTCTTGTTGCGGCGGGCCGCCAGGATGGCACCTTCATTGACCAGGTTCTCCAAGTCCGCGCCGACAAAGCCAGGCGTGCCGCGCGCCAGGGTACTCAACTCCACTTCGGGGTCGAGAGGCTTGCCCTTGACATGCACCTTGAGGATGGCCTCGCGGCCCTTCACGTCGGGGCGGTCCAGGGTCACGCGGCGGTCGAAGCGCCCAGGGCGCAGCAACGCGGGGTCAAGAATGTCGGGGCGGTTGGTGGCCGCAATGATGATGATGTTGGTATCGGTGTCGAAGCCATCCATCTCCACCAGCATCTGGTTGAGGGTCTGTTCGCGCTCGTCGTGCGAGCCGCCCAGCCCCGCTCCGCGCTGACGACCGACGGCGTCGATCTCATCCACGAAGACGATGCAGGGCGAATGGCGCTTGGCCTGGTCGAACAGGTCGCGCACGCGGCTGGCGCCGACGCCCACGAACATTTCCACGAAGTCGGAACCCGAGATCGAGAAGAACGGAACGCCCGCCTCGCCCGAAACGGCCTTGGCCAGTAACGTCTTGCCTGTTCCTGGAGGGCCGACCAGCAGGACGCCTTTGGGGATGCGCGCGCCCAACTGGATGAATTTCTGCGGCTCCTTGAGGAACTCGACCACCTCGGCCAGTTCCTGCTTGGACTCTTCCACGCCCGCCACATCCGCAAACGTGACGGTGGGATGCTCGCCGCTGAACATGCGCGCGCGGCTCTTCCCGAAGGACATGGCGGCATTATTCGAGCCCTGCGCCTGGCGGAAGATGAACCACAACACACCGCCCATCAACAGCAGCGGCAGGATGTAAATGAGGGTCGGACCGAGAATATTGGTCCACAGGGATGGTTGCTTGACCTCGATCACCACGTTGTCGGGCGCGAGTTCCGCCTCACTGACGCCCAGCCCCTTGAGCTGTTCGACCAGGGTCGATTCTTGTTCCTTGTAGGAATCTTTCTCGGTCCCGTCGGCGTACACGACACGGATATGATTTTCCTCTTCGATCACGATGCGGGCTACATCTCCCGCGCGGACGGCTTGAGCCACCTGGTTGATCGTCAGGGCCTCCTGCCCCGGGTTCTCCTGACGTAAACCGATATAGATCATAGCCGCAATCGCCACGACGAGGAAGAAGTAGACGATGAAGTTCTGGCTGCGTGAATTCACGGAATCCTCCAAATAGATTTCAGATTATACCAAGTCCGCTCTCTAGACGCTCCACCTGGAAAAATCTTTCTATGATTCTCTAATACTTTACTTCCAAAAACAATCAATTTGCGCAAAACTCAGCTGGTCTAATCCAAAATTAACTCTACCGGGCAATGATCGGAGCCTTGCACGTCGGCATGGATGACCACATCGCGTACACGCGGCATGAGCGGCTCCGACACCAGGAAATAATCCAGCCGCCAGCCGATGCCCCGCGCGCGGGCATTTAAGCGATAGGTCCACCAGGTGTATTCCACTTTGTCGGGATACAGGCGGCGGTAGGCGTCCACGAAGCCGTGGTCGAGGAATTTCTGCACCCAGGCGCGTTCCTCGGGCATGAAACCCGAGACCTTTTCGTTCTCTTTGGGATTCTTGAGGTCGATAGGCTGGTGGGCGGTATTGAAATCGCCCGTAATGATGATGGCTTCCCCGCGCGCATGCAGGCTGCCGCACAGGTCGAGTAGGTGGGCGTAAAAGTCCAGTTTGTAGGCCACGCGGTCCTCGCCGCGCCCGCCGTTCGGGAAGTAGATATTGAACAGGCGAAAGCCCGGGTGCAAGGTCTGGATCACGCGCCCCTCCACGTCGAAGCGCGGCGCATCCATCCCGATCCTTGTCTCCAGTGCGGGCTCGCGCAGGAAGGTAGCTACGCCGCTGTAGCCCGCGCGCTCAGCCGGGTTCCAGACGAGGTTATCCACAGGGAAGGCGCGTTGTTCGTCGGTCAACTGCTCGGGGCGGGCTTTGATCTCTTGCAGGCACAGCGCATCCGGTTCGTGCGCCCAGGCCCAATCCAGGGCCCGTTTGCCCAGTGCCGCCCGCAGGCCATTGACATTCCATGTAATCAGCTTCATTTATATAACCCGTTTTATGGTAAACTAACGAAAAGGTGCCCGCATGAGCAATCAACCTATCAAGCGCATATTGTGTGTCGAAGACGAACAAGAAATGATCGATCTGATCCGCCTCATCCTGGGGCGGCGCGGCTTTGAAGTGAAAGGGGCTGCGGGCGGGAAGGAAGGGCTTCGCCTGGTGCGCGAGGAACACCCCGACCTAGTGCTGCTCGACTTGATGATGCCCGATATGGACGGGTGGGAAGTATACCAGCAAATGAAGGCCGACGAAAAAACCCGTGATATCCCCGTTATCGTCGTCACCGCCAAGGCCCAAAACATCGACCGCGTGCTGGGCATCCATATCGCCAAGGTGGACGATTACATCACCAAACCCTTCAGCCCGCAGGACCTGCTCAACAGTGTGGAAAAGGTCCTGAACCAGAACAACCTGGTCGCCTAAGTCGCCTCGACGGGCGGTCCGCTTGACGGGACCGCCCTTTTCTATTTATTATCCCATGCCCCATCCCGTTTCGATCAAAAATCTCACACGCCCCCTGCCCACCCTCGCCACGGTCGGGTTCTGCGACACCTTCCTGTGTCGCCTGCGTGGGCTGATGTTCCGCTCCGCCCTCGGCCTCGACGAAGGCCTGCTGCTGGTCGAAGCGCGCGACTCGCGCCTTGACTCGTCCATCCACATGTTCTTCGTCCCCTTCGACCTGGCCGTCTTCTGGATTGACTCTTCGATGACCGTGGTGGACAAGGTAATCGCCAAATCCTGGAAGCCTGCCTACCTGCCAAAGGCGCCCGCCCGCTACATCCTGGAAGTCCA
>CALLJA010000488.1 GCA_938008865.1 uncultured Anaerolineales bacterium | reverse complement strand
CCAAAGTGAGATAGCGATCCCGAAAAATAAGTTTCCTCTCGACCCAATACAACTTCTCAATTTCACGGCGTAGATACCCAACGCCAAAACTGGTAAACAGAATAAAGAAATGTCCCGCCAAGATGCCATTCGACAAATGGAATAATTGATTTGGTTCAAAAACGTTGAATCTATCAATCAAAAATAGATTAATAAAAAAAACCAGCACCCCCGCGATGAACCCGCCTCGCTTATAGTAAAACCATCCCGCAATGATGGACGGTATCGCTATGAGGGCGGGAATCCGAAGAAATGGAAAGGTTGTAAAATACAAAAGGACAACGCCGGCCAATATCCAGAAATAGTAGCGACTCAGCCTTCTCGTCGCGACCATCTCCATAAAGGGTGACAATTGGAAATTGCTATTCAAAGAATATTCCTTATACTTGTCTTCTTGGGAAAAATTTAGATTTACTTTATTGTAGCATTGGCAGAACGCTCTTCCATTTCAATTCGGCAATAAAAATCAGGGCAGAAGGGATTTCCTGCCCGCCCTGTCCCATCTGCTATAATCCCTCGCATGATTCTGGTCACAGGCGCAACGGGGTTCATCGGGCGGGCGTTGGTCCGTCAATTATTCGAGATGGGACACTCCGTGCGGGTGCTGATCCGCCCCTCGCGGCGCACCCCGCGCCTGCCCAAGGGCGTGCCCGTGGAAGTGGCCGTGGTCAGCCTTGCGGATACGCGCGGCCTGCGCGCCGCACTCAACGGCGTGGACACGATCATCCACCTGGCAGGCGCCGAATCTCAGGGCCGCGACGCCAACCTGCGCGTCACCGACATCGACGGCACGCGCAACCTGGTCGAGGCGGCGCGAGACGCGGGCGTGCAGCACTTCATCTATTTGAGCCATCTCGACGCGGCGCGCGCCTCGGCCTATCCCGTTTTCAAGGCCAAGGGCATCGCTGAAGAGACCATCCGACGCTCGGGCCTGCCCTACACCATCCTGCGTTCGGCGGTCGTCTACGGCCCCGAGGACCATTTCACCAGCGGCCTGGCGCGCATGATCCGCTCCTTCCCGGGCGTTTTCTTCCTGCCGGGCAACGAGGGCAGGGTCATCCCGCTCATCCAGCCCATCTGGGTCGAAGATTTGGTGGCCTGCCTGCTGTGGACCTACGAGAATCCCGAGACCCTCAACCAGGTCTACGAAGTGGGCGGCAGCGAATACTTCACCGTGCGGCAGGTGGTCGAGATCATCATGAACGCCATCCGCGCGCCGCGCCTGCTGATCGAGATCCCGCCTGTGGTGCTGCGCGCGCTAACCATCTTCCTCGAAAGCTTCGTGCCCAACTTTCCCGCCTCCTCCTTCTGGATCGACTACATCTACCTCAGCCGCACCTGTCCCGCCGACTCGACCTCGCGCGCCTTTGGCCTGATGCCTGCGCGCTTCACCTACCGCCTCGATTACCTGGCCGTCAAACCCTGGTGGCGGCGGCTGGCGGGGTGGGCCTCCAACCTCATCCGCATCCGCAAATAACCCGAATATGCCAGCCCCCATCCACCTGATCGAAACTCCCGAAGAGATGGCTGCCGTCGAAGAACTGCAGCGCGTCGTCTGGCCGGGCAGCGAAACCGACGTGGTGCCCGCGCACATGCTCATCACCGCCGTCCACAACGGCGGACTGGTGCTGGGCGCATTCGCCGAAGATCAACTGGTCGGCTTCGTCTTCGGCTTCCCCGGGCTGGAGGCCACACCCGACGGTCCGCGCGCCAAACATTGCTCGCACATGATGGGAATCCATCCCAACCATCGCGACAGCGGGCTTGGCTTCGCCCTTAAACGCGCCCAGTGGCAGATGGTCCGCCACCAAGGCCTCGACCACGTCACCTGGACCTACGATCCGCTGATGAGCCGCAACGCGCACCTCAACATCGCGCGCCTCGGCGCGGTCTGCAACACCTACCGCCGCTCCGAATACGGCGACATGCGCGACGGCCTGAACGCGGGCCTGCCCTCCGACCGCTTTCAGGTCGACTGGTGGATCAACACCCGCCGCGTCGAGCGCCGACTCGGCAAACGCGCCCGACCGACCCTCAGGCTGCACGACTTCGCCGAGGCCGAACTGCATCCGCTCTACACCCCACAACGCGGACCCTCGGCCTGGCCCCGCCCGCCCGAGCACGTGCCACCCTTCGAGGAGCACCTACTGCTGGCCGAGATTCCCCACGACTTCCTGTCTCTCAAGGATGCCGATTTCGCTCTGGCCCGCGACTGGCGCTTCTTCACCCGCGAGGTCTTCGAGACGGCTTTCGGCGCAGGCTACATCATCACCGACTTCGTCTTCGACCGCGGCGACACTCCGCGCAGTTTCTACGTTCTCACCCACGGTGAGACGCCCTTTGGGAAGGTCCTCTCATGAACCCGTTGCGTGTCGGCTTGATCCTGCCCGCTGAAACGGCGCCCGCCTGGGCCGCCCGTCTGATCGAGCGGCTGCATTCCCAGCCCGAGACCGAACTGGTGACGGCGCTCATCCTGCCGCAGCCCGAACTCACCCACAGACTCTTCCGCGCCTACTTCGCCCTCGACCGCCGCGTCTTCCGCCCCAAGCCCAGCCCATGGGACCTGACCTCCCTGCCCGCCGACCTGCCGCGCCTGCACGGCGAGGCCTCCGCGCAACTGCAAGCCCTGCGGCTGGACGTGCTGCTCAACCTGGCGCTGGACACGGTTCCGCCCGAGTTGCCGCCGCTGGCCCGCTTCGGTGTCTGGAGCGTGCGACGGGTGCGCATCGGCTCCCAGCCCGGCTGGCTCGAACTCTGGAACGACGACCCGATCACAGCCTGCCACCTCGAAGTGGTCCGCGCGGGCCAGCCGCCCTGTATCGTGGCCCGCTCGCTGATGGTCAGCGACCTGCAATCGCTCTCGCGCAACCAGATGCATCTGCTCTGGCGGACGGCCTCGCTGATACCGCGCGCCCTGCGTCAACTGGCCTTTCGCGGCGAGGCAGACTTCTTCTCCGACACGACCGCCCTGCCCGTGTCGCTGCCCGCTATTCCACCGAATCCGCTGCAACTCGGCACACTGGCTTTCCAACAAACCTTTCGCTGGTTGCGCGCCAGGCTCCCCAAACTCTACAGCATCGACCAGTGGATGCTGATGCTGGCGCCGCGCGGGAGCGACTCCACGCTGCGTTGGGACGGCTTCACCCCGCTCCAGCCGCCGCGCGACCGCTTCTGGGCCGACCCGTTCCTGGTCGAGCGCGACGGCCGCCGCTATATTTTCCTGGAAGAGTTTCCCTTCGCCCTCAAGCGCGGCATCCTCGCCTGCCTCACGCTCGACGAGCACAACCGCATCGCGCACAAAGACATCATCCTCGAACGACCTTATCATCTTTCGTATCCGTTTGTGTTCGAGCATGGCGGCCAGTGGCACATGATCCCCGAGACGGGCGGAAACCGCACCATCGAGGTCTATCGCTGCGAGCATTTCCCCGACCAATGGGTCTTCGAGAAAACCCTGATGAGCGGATTCCGCGCCGTGGATTCGACGTTGATCGAACACGATGGCCGCTGGTGGCTGTTCGCCAATGTGGCCGACGACGAGAACAACGCCACCTGGGATTCGCTGCACCTGTTCTACGCCGACAGTCCCCTCTCCGAAGCCTGGACTCCGCATCCGCTCAACCCCATCGTAGCGGACGTGCGTACCGCGCGCCCCGCGGGCCGCATCTT
>CALLJA010000487.1 GCA_938008865.1 uncultured Anaerolineales bacterium | reverse complement strand
GCCATCCAGCGCGGGCTGCGCCACCCCAATGAACGTTATGCGGTGCTCTTCCTGGATTTCGATAGTTTCAAGGTGGTCAATGACAGTCTTGGGCATTTAGTGGGCGACCAGTTGTTAATCCAGATTGGGCAGCGGCTGACCTCGCTGGTGCGCGCCTCCGATACGGTGGCCCGCCTGGGTGGTGACGAGTTCATTGTGCTACTGGATGGATTCCGCGCTGACGGCTACGTCAACGCCACCGCCCAGCGCCTGCTGGACGCCTTCCTCGACCCTTTCCACTTGGATAGCCATACCATTTACATCACCGCCAGCATCGGCGTGGTGGTCTCGAGCCCCGAATACCAAAGCGCCGTGGAGATCATCCGTGACGCCGACCTGGCCATGTATTCCGCCAAGACCAACGGCAAGGCGCGTTTCATGCTGTTCGTGCCCGAGATGCGCCATTCGGTGCTCAACCGCATGACACTCGAGACCGAACTGCATCACGCCCTCGATTGGCACGAACTGGTCTTGTATTACCAACCGATCTACGAGACCCGCACGGGTCAACTGCACGGTGTGGAAGCCCTGGTGCGCTGGCGGCACCCCACGCGCGGGCTGATTGGCCCGGCCGAGTTCATCCCCATCGCCGAGAGCAGCGGCTTCATCTCTACCATCACGCACTGGCTGATGCATGAATCCTGCCGACAGGCCGCGGAATGGAATTCCCTGCTGCCGCCCGGGGCCTGCCCGCTGACCTTCAGCGTCAACCTGTCTCCCACCTGCCTGCGCCAGCCCGACCTGGTCCATTGGCTTGAACAGGCCCTGCGTCTGCACGGCGTCTCGCCGAAGCAGCTGCACTTGGAGATCGTCGAGACAGCCCTGCTCGAAGAGGTGGAACTGGCGCGGCGCGTCTTTGGCGACCTGCGGCGGCTGGGCGTCAGGGTCAGCTTGGACGATTTCGGCGTGGGCTATTCTTCGCTCAATTACCTGACGCAATACCCCATCGACACGCTCAAGATCGACCGTTCTTTTGTGGCCCGCGCCACCGAGTCGACGCAGGTGGCCGCGGTGGTGCGGGCCATCGCGGCCCTGGCGCACGAATTGAATATCGACGTGGTGGCCGAGGGTGTAGAGACCCAGGAGCAGCTGGACTTCGTCCGCGAGGCAGGCTGCGGATACGCCCAGGGTTTTTTCCTCTCTGAGCCGTTGCGCGCCGAGGAAATCGACAGGCTGTTGAGCGCGGCAACGGTCCCGCCCTAGATGGGTTTCGCAACGCAGTGCAGTCAAAAAATAACACAGCGGCGCAGAACAACGTTCCGTGCCGCTGTGTTTCATGCGGATGGATGCTGATCGCCCAGGAAGGTTTTGTCCGATGGGCCTGTTATCGAATCCGCAGGACCTGCCCCGCGTAGATCCAGTTCGGGTTCCACAGGCCGTTCAGGCTTTGCAGGCTGGCCAGGCTGGTGCCGAAGCGGACCGCGATCGAATACAGCGTGTCGCCGTACCAGACGGTGTAATAGACGGGCGCGGCGGGCAGGTAGATGACCTGTCCCACGTAGATCAGGCTGGGATTCCAGATCTGCGGGTTGACCGCCAGGATGGCCTGTACGCTCGAGCCGATGCGGACGGCGATATTGCCGAGTGTATCGCCAGGTTGCACCACGTAATTCGCGCCTGCCACGGGCGGGTTGTAATAGACGGGCGGCGGGGGCTGGGGATAATAGACGGGTTCCGAGGCGGGCAGGTTGATGACTTGTCCCGCGTACAGCCACCAGCCCAGTCCTGGGTTGACTGCGTAGATCGCATCGACGGTGGTGCCGCAGGTGTTGGCGATGCCCCACAATGTGTCACCCCATTGGACGGTGTAGAGCCCGCCGCACACTCCGCCCGCGTAGGCGCTCATGGTCGGCACGAAGCACGCCAGCAGGACAGCGGCCAAAACGAACGAACGCAAGGTCGACTTTCTCGCCATAAGATTCTCCTCTTTCTCTCACAACTCAGAGCGATGAACTTTGGCTGCGTTGTTGATTTTGTTCACGAAAAGTATAGGTCACTCGAGGAAAGAATTCAAGCGGGGTTTGTGATTTTTTTCTGGATCAAAACTTCTTGTT
>CALLJA010000486.1 GCA_938008865.1 uncultured Anaerolineales bacterium | reverse complement strand
GGCGGATTGTCCGTGCTGCGGGCGATGCGCGCGCAAATGCCCGAGGAGGACGTGATCTATTTCGGCGACCAGGGGCACGTCCCGTACGGGCCGCGTCCCATGGAACAGATCCAGCATTTTTCGGAAGGCATCACGCGCTTTCTGCTGGCGCAGAATGCCAAGCTGATCGTGGTGGCCTGCAACACGGCCTCCGCGGCGGCCTTGAAGCACCTGCGCGAGAGATTTCCCGAGGTGCCCTTCGTGGGCATGGAGCCTGCCGTCAAACCTGCCGCCGAGTACACGCGCACGGGCGTGGTGGGTGTGCTGGCCACGCCCGCCACCTTCCAGGGCGCGCTGTATGCCTCAGTGGTGGAACGCTTCGCCAGCGGCGTGCGGGTCTTGCAGCATACCTGTCCAGGGCTGGTGGGGCAGGTCGAGCAGGGCGACTTGGACGGTCCGCGCACGCGGGCCATCCTCGAAGAGGCGCTGCATCCGATGTTGGAACAGCACATCGACACGGTGGTGATGGGCTGCACGCATTATCCGTTCGTGATTCCGCTCATCCAGCAGATCGTCGGCGCGGACGTGCGGGTGATTGACCCCGCTCCCGCCGTGGCGCGCCAGGTGCGGCGTCTGCTGGAGGCGGGCGGGTTGAAACGCCCCGAGGGTGGAACAGGCTCGCTGCGTTTCTACACCTCGGGCGATGCGCAGGCGGTCCAGTCCCTCCTGCCTGTGCTGCTGGGAGAAGCGGGTCAGGTGCGGGCGGTACGCTGGAAGAGTGACCTGGAAATCGAGATGTAAAAAAATACTCCCGCAGTACAACTGCGGGAGTATTTTTTAGGTGGAAGTTTGTCCTTCGACTGCGCCGCACAAAAACCGTGCGGCTCCGCTCAGGACGAAGGAACTGGGGTTTCCTCGACACAGACCTTTGCTCCCATCGCTTGCATGTCCTTGAACAGGCGCTCGGGTTCGGCCAGTTGACCCATCAGGTGCAGGCCCACGCGGCGGGCGGAGCCATCCAGGTATTGCTTGAGGTAGGCCACGACGGGGATGGCGGTCAACTCGTAGCCATCGGGATGCGAAACCTGGGCGCGGACCGTGGATGGGGTCCCGTTTTTCAGCCCCTTCGCCTCGACGGCGATCATCACCACGTAGGGCGGCGGCGACTGCTGCATGCCCCACCACATCAGCTTGCCCAGCGGACGGATGCCCTTCCTCGGCGCGAGTTTCAACCCCAGCATGACGATGGGCGTGATGAGCAGGTCGGCGATCCAGTTGGAGCCCGAGATGTAGAAACCTGTCTCTTTCAAGGTTGGGTACATTTCGGGCAGCCTGCGCAATTCCTCGAAGAACATCGAGTAGCAGGAACGCTTCCCAATCTCAGAGCCGAAGTCGAACTTAGTCATCGACCATTCGCTGGGCTTGGTCCACGCGCCGTTCTTGAAGACCTGCGCTTCGTAGTGGATGAAGCCTTCCATCAACTCATCCACGGCTTCGGTGTAGGGCAGGCCGTGACCCATATTCAGGTAGCCCGCCGTGACGGCGCTGTCGATGCGGTCGAGTTTCTTGGCGGCATAGCGCACCATCGCCGACGGCAGCCCAGGGTGGAAGCCCGCCTCGGTGACGAAACAGCGTCCCTCACGGCGGATCTGCGTCTCTGCGGCTTGCAGCGCCTTCAGCTTGGATGCCGAAAGCTGCACGTCGAGATAGTCTGCGCCTGCGGCCAGGCAGGCGTAGAGGACCGTTTCGGCGTGACTCGTCGTCGGCGCGGCGACCAGGCACAGGTCCACGCCTTGCAGCGCGGGCTGGAGCGTGGCTGCGATGGTGGCATCCACTTGCAGGGCGGAGGCGCGCGGGTTTGCCAGTTGAGTCACGAAGGCCTGGGCTTTGTCCAGGCTGCGGCCTGCGATGACGATCTCGGCATCGGTTTCGGCGAGCAGATATTTGGCAAGCAATTTGCCCGTGTATCCATACCCGCCCAGGATCAAAATTTTAGACATGCTTCACTCTTTTTCGGGGTAGACGGCCAGCAGGGTCAGGTTCGAACCGAGGGTGCGCAGTTCGTCTTCGTCCTTGAACTTCATGCCGACCATGGCCATGACAGAGCGCGTGTAGGCGGGTTTACGGCGAAAGAACTGCACGAGCATCTCGCCCGTGTCTGCGCTGGAGAGGGGTGCGGCGCGCGCGTGGAATTTTCTGCGTCCCACCTGCGCCTCGAAAACGGGGTGGCTCTGGATGTTCCTGTACCAGTCGGCACGGGCGCCATAAGCGGCTTCGATGTAATAGGTATCGGTGGACTTGTCGTAGTCCATCACATCCACCATTGCCTCGCGGCGTTTGCCCGTCTTGCGGCCTGTGGTGGCGATCAACATCCACTCCGCGCCGATTAATTTTTCCCAGCCGCCCAGTCCCATTTTGTGGACGTAGAGCGGCACCTTGAAGAAGAACTTGAGCAGGCCGCTGGGCGGCTTGCCAAAAGCGGACATGTTCACCTCCCCGTGAACAGGAATCGGAAGAAGTCAGGGATTTGTCCCAGACGCGGCCAGAAGGCGGGCACCCGTTTGCGGTACTCGGCGTAGGATGGCCCAAAGCGTTCGATCAATTCCTTTTCCTCGACCAGCCGCAGCCAGCCCCATACCCCCAACAGGAAGAAGACCACCAGCACGGGCCCGAACCAGGTCCCGTTGAGCAGGGCCAGCCCAAATATGATCCACAACCCAGCCGCATAGACGGGGTGGCGGATGAGGCCGTAGATGGCGTGATCCACCACCTGGCCCTCGCGCGGATAGTAGACGTACAGCATGGTCAGGGTGTCCACGCCGATGGCATCTACGGCGCGGCCCCACAAGACCGCGCCGATCAGGATCAGCAGGCCGCCCAGGATGGGCAGGGCGGGATATCCCACAAAGCGCGGGATCGGCGGCCCGGGGATGTAGCCGACGCGCGCCGCGACCGAGAAAATGATCGCCAAGCCAGGCAGGGCAATGCGCGTGAACCCCAGCTCGAACGCCTTTCCCCCGTACTTCTCCTTCAGGGCATCTTTCAAATGGAAGAACAGGCTGAGGATCGCGTACCCGAGGATACCGAGTACCACCTCGCCATCCAGCAGCCATAACATCCAGGTGGAATCTTCGATGGCGAAGAAGTTGTAGATGAGAAACGAGATCAGGGCGGGGGCGAAGAGCAGGCGGGCGAGCCCAAGGCGTTTTTTCAAGATGGGCAGGTGCCTGCTTAGCTGCTCGAACCCCTTAAGGTTGGAGGATGTGGACATGTCTCCAGTATAGTGGGAAGCGTCACAAAGTCAAGCGTGGACGGGTGGTGCGTCATGGCTGGAGCAAAGTCCAGTTTGCATTGTTTTGGGGGATACGATTTTCAGGTTTTGTCCGCAGGGTGGACATTTATCTTTGCCAGGTCTATGGATTTATCGCGCAGGGCATCGAAGGTTAACTCGTTAGAAGGCCAGCTATGTTTTTTGCTGAGCTTCTCGTACAGGCCAAGGTAACTATCCTTGACGGCGGCGGCCAGGTCCAGCCCGAGCGTTTCCGTTGTGGAACGGATGTCCGCTGGGCTGGAGCCCTCGACCTCAGTGAAGTCGCCGTAGGGCATTTCATCTAACATGATGTGACAGTCGCCGAGTTCGTACACGGTGCGGAATTTTTCGTAGACGGCCACCTGCCGATAGCCGAGCGCTTCGAGGAATTTCCGCGCGGCCTCGAAATCCCCGACGGTGAATTCCAATTCGGGTCGGGTGATGATCCCCTCCATGATCTGGCTCGCGCCCTTGAAGGTCAAACGAGACTCGGCATCCTGCCGCAGGCGCAGGACTTCCCCTTTGGCGCGCAGGCCGCCGTCGGGCAGGTCGAAGCGCAGGTTGCGCTCGAAGACGCGCGCCTGAATCAGGCGGGCCTTCCTTTCGAGAAGGCCCGCTTCGATTCGTTTCAGGTCGCGCACGAAGAACTTGACTTCGGTTTCCTGGTCGCTCATTGAGTCTCACTTGAAACGGAATGCGGACTTAAGTCCGCGCCCCGAAAGACTAGTGCAATGCTAGCAGCACCTGACGCTGTTCCACGGTCTCGCCCGCCTTGACGCGGATGTGGCGCACGATGCCCGCGCGCGGTGCCTTGAGCTCGTTCTGCATCTTCATCGACTCGAGCACTACCAGCACCTGTCCCTTCTCGACCTGCTGTTCCTCGGCCACGGGGATGGACACGATCAGGCCTGGCATGGGCGCCTTGAGTTGGAACTCGCCGCCGCCCTCCGCGCCGCCGCCTGCCGCCGTGCGCAGCCGCCGCTCGCGCTCGTCCATCACCTTGACGGGGTATTGCTGTCCACGCAGGAGCACCTGCCAGCCTTCCTCGCTCGGGTAGACGAAGGCCTCGTACGACTTGCCGTCCACGATCAGCGAATAGACGGGCTGCCCGCTGACCGACTCGAAGTTCACCTCCAGCAGGCG
>CALLJA010000485.1 GCA_938008865.1 uncultured Anaerolineales bacterium | reverse complement strand
GCGTCCTGCAACTGGGTGCGGCCCATCTTGAGGATGTCCTTGAACTCGGCGGCCTTGGCCGCGAACGACAGCCGCAGCACTTCCATGGCCTCGATCAGCGCGTCGATCTCGAAACGCAGCGCTACCTTGATGGCGGTGGGGTAGACGTCGTTGGTGCTCTGGCTCAAGTTGACCTGTTCGAGCGGGTGCAAAAACTTGTACTCGCCGCGCTCGTGCCCGAGCAGTTCCAACGCGCGGTTGGCGATGACCTCGTTGGCGTTCATGTTGGTCGAGGTGCCCGCGCCGCCCTGGACGATGTCCACGGCGAAATGCTCATGCAGTTCACCTCCGCGCACTTCCTCACAGGCCCGCACGATGGCATCCGCGCGGGCTTCATCCAACAGTCCCAACTCGCGGTTGGCCAGTGCGCAGGCCTGCTTTACGCAGGCCAGCGCCCGCACCATATTGGGATAGGTGCTGAGCGGGATGCCGCTGATGTGGAAGTTTTCCAGCGCGCGCAGGGTATGCACGCCATAATAGGCTGCGGTTGGCACTTCGCGTTCCCCCAGCAGGTCATGTTCCATTCGATGGTTCACTTCGATACTCCAAGTTGTTGATAGATAGCCAGATTGGCTTGTAATTCTTTTTCCAACGTGAATTGATGCAGGACTGTTTCCCGCGCCGCCCGACCGAGCTGGTCCCGTTTTTCGGGCTGATCCAACACCTCAGCGATGGCCGCTTCGAGGCAGCCCGCCTCGTGGACAGGCACCAGCATCCCGTTGACCCCGTCCTCGATCACGTCCGTCACCCCGCCGACTGCCGTGGCAATGACCGTCTTGCTGCAGGCCATCGCCTCCAGCACTGCATTCGGCATCCCATCCCGCAGCGACGGGTGGACAAAGACGTCCATCAGCGCATAGTAGGCGGGCAGGTCTTCGTGAGCGACGTACCCAGTGACGATGATGCGGGAATCGGGATGCATGCTTCGGAATTCGTCAAAAATCTGACGGTCTTCTCCCACGCGGATCTCACCGACGATGAGCAGGGTGGTGGGGCGGATTTTGTTGATTTGCGTATAGGCATCAAGCAGAGCGCGCAATCCCTTCTTTTCGCGCAGTTCGCCGACGAAACCTAATACTGCACTCCCGTCCACCTTCCACTTTCCACTTTCCACTCCCAACGCTTCTGCCAATGCCTCGTTTCTCTCCATCGGCTTGAAACATTTCGCATCGATCCCATTCGGGATGATGAGAATTTCCTGCTCCACAAATGCCTTTGCCTTGTGCGCCAATTCGCTGGCATTGGTCGTGACCATATCCGCATGTTGCAGGGCGTACATCACGTGTGAGAAACGCGAAGGATCGAAGGCGGCGCGCTCGATGTCGTTGCCGCGGATGGAGACCACGCTGGGCAGGTTCAGGTATTTGCCCGCGTAGACGGTGACGAAGCCTGCCTGTGGAAGAAAATATCCCTGCAGCAGGTCGAACGGCTCGCGGCGATGCTCCTCGACGATCAGCTCGAACCAGTCGACCAGTGTATCGTCCACGCGCTTATGTGCGCCAAAGCGGGTGACGCAGACTCCGCCGTGGGTGAGAGTCCGCCGCTCGGAGGGGGACAGGCTCAAAGTCGGAGCAAAGACGCGCACGTCATGTCCCGCAGTGGCCAACAGATGCCCCAATCGTCCTACCGAGATTGCAAGGCCGCCGAGGTCTGGTGTATACTTTTCCGAGAGCAAGGCAATTTTCATATCATTCCTTATGTCGTTGCGATGAAGCGGTCCTCAATTATTGGGAGATTGCTTCGGGTGCTTCGCACCCTCGCAATGACGTCGACAGGTGAACATGGCGAATCAGTGTGAAATGATTATTGGTTACCTGGTCCCGCATCGCTGCGAGAATCCCTCGCTGGGGACCTGCGTCAAATGCGGGCGCGGATTTTGTGACGAGCATACCAATCAGACCCAAGAAGGTCGTGTGTGCCTGGCCTGTCAGCAGGGACTGGAGATGCCCGTGGCCCTGCCGATTGCCGCCGCCGCCTTCTCGCCCGCCGACCTGGATACCTTTGGCCGTTCCAGCACATGGGACGACGACGACAGCGGGGATTTGTTCTCGGATTTGAGTTGATCCTGCCGTCATTGTGAGGGCGTCAGCCCGAAGCAATCTCGTGTTTGAGAGTATGAGATTGCTTCGCTGCTTCGCAGCTCGCAATGACGTCCGCTTTTAATAAGGCCCGATCGTCTCCCAGATCT
>CALLJA010000484.1 GCA_938008865.1 uncultured Anaerolineales bacterium | reverse complement strand
GAAATGCCCGCCGCGGAGGCCGTCCGCCCGGGCCAGAAGATCGAATTGCAGGCCCTGGGTGTTCTATTCCGCAAACCCGAGTTGTGCTACCGCCTCGACCGCCTGCTGGAGGAGGCCGGGCTGGCCGCCCTCTCGCCCGAGGATTTCGAGTATACTGACCATCAGTTGTTCTTCCGTGTGATCCGCCAGTCGCTCGAACAGGTGGAGGCCGACCACCACGCTTACGTGACCGCCCGCCTCCCCGAAGACCTGTTGGGGCTGGCGAAGGACCTGCTGGCCCACAGCGAAAACCTCGACCCCGTGGATGACCGCCTGTTGGAAGAGTTGTTCCGCGGCGTGATCAAGATCCGCCGGCTGGTGGTGGACGCCAACCTCAACCAGTTGCGCTTCATTATGGAAGACGCCCAGCAGGAGGGCGACCTGCGGGTGAAAAGCTACCAGGAGCTCTCCCTGCAATACAGCCGCCTGCGCCACAACCTCGACCGCGCGCTCAAGTCGGTCAACGCCCGCAAATAGTGCATTGCCGTTGGATGGAAGACCCCCGTTTCGTTTGAATCTCATTCGTCGAAGGTGTCCATGCCCGCAAAACGCAAGCCAGCCGCCAAAGAAGCCGCTCCCCATCCAAAGAAAAAGAAGATCGCTGTCCACGAACGCCCGCTGGATGATGAAGTCCTGCCGGGCGTGGGTGAAGACGCCGAACTCGACAACGGGTTCGACCTCGAAGTGGAAGACGCCGTTGAACCCGACGAGAGCAGTCTGTCTCAACAGGAGGAACTGGCCGAAGACGAGTTGCTCGACCTGCCGCGAATCCCCGAACTGGCGGTCGAGATGGCCGAAGACCCCGTGCGTCTGTACCTGCGCGAGATCGGCCAGGTCAAGCTGCTCGACGCCGACAGCGAGTTCCGCCTGGCCACGCGCATCGAGGCCGAGCGCATGATCCGCACCTACATCCAGCGTCCGCACCGCCAGGATGCCGGTCCGCTGTGCGATGCCTACCACGCAGTGTTGAGCGAGCTGGTCACCTCTTGGGCGCGCCTTGACGAGGATGCTGCCCGCCTGAAGAACGCCCTGCCTGACCTGTCCCTGCTGCTGACCGAAGCCCAGAACCTGCACCGCGCCTGGGAGGACCCCACGCCCTCCTACCTGCGCGCCTATCTCGACAATGAACGCTGGGGCACCGACCCGCGCTGGGACAGCATGGTGCGCAAGGCCTACAGCGTGTTCCTCAGCCTGTACCTGCTGCCCGAAGATTACGCCGACTGGCTGCTCAAGCATATTCAGAAGAAACATTCCCTGCCCGGGCTGCGCACACTCTACAACAACCTCCCGGACGAAAGCCTGCTCGCCGGACAGTTGGAGGCGATCTTCGCCCGCGCCGAAGAGGCCAATCACGCCATCATCCGCGCCAACCTGCGCCTGGTGGTGAGCGTGGCCAAACGCTATCTTGGGCGCGGTATCTCCTTCCTCGACCTGATCCAGGAAGGCAACATGGGGCTGCTGCGCGCCGTTCACAAGTTCGACCCGCGGCGCGGGTTCAAGTTCAGCACCTATGCCACCTGGTGGATCCGCCAGTCGATCAACCGCTCCATCGCGGAGCAGGCGCGCACCATCCGAATCCCGGTCCACCTGTTCGAGTCGATCACACGCATCCTGCGCGCCCAGCGTCACCTTACGCAGACCCTGGGGCGCGACCCCACCAACGAAGAACTGGCTCTGGAGATCGGCTACCTGCCCGCCTCCGAGGTGCAGGCCATCCTGCGGGCCCAGGCCGAGGGCAAGGCCGTCCCGCCCGCCATCCAGGACCACTGGGAGTATGCCACCAAGAAAGTGGACCGCATCCTGCGTTCAGCCGAGGAACCTGTCTCGCTGGAGGGCCCCGTCGGCGACGAGGACTCCAGTTCATTGGGCGATTTCATCGAAGATGAAGACGCTCTCGAACCGATGGATGCCGCCGATCGCGAGATGTTGCGCGAGCAGGTACAGAGTGCGCTGACGGTGCTCTCGGACCGCGAGCGCCAGGTGCTGGAACTGCGCTTCGGTTTGATGGACGGCAAGGACCACACCCTCGAAGAGGTCAGCCGTTACTTCAACGTCACCCGCGAGCGCATCCGCCAGATCGAAGCCAAAGCGCTGCGCAAGCTGCGGCATCCCACCCGCAGCCGTCAATTGCGCGATTATTTGGGGTGAGCGACGGCCACACCAAATAATTGATATAAGTGTTATTGATACGGAGGCGGTCAAACTATTGCTGCCTCTTTTTTATGCCAAAAAAACCATTATTTGCCAATATGACCATCATCGTCCACTTTTGTGAAATGTGACACATTGATTTACTCGTTTAAGACCTTTATGATATACTTCACCGAACTACGTGGTATTTTTCACGTTCAAAGAGGATTCCATGCTGATTGAGTACATTGCCATAGCCGTTCTATTGGTGCTATCCACCGCGGTGGCGCTGATCGCGGTGGGGTTGGGGACGATCTTCGGTCCGCAAAAGAAATCTGAAGCAAAATCCATGCCTTATGAGTCAGGCATGAGCCCGTACGGCGAGGGGACGCGGCGCATGCCCGTCCGTTTCTATTTAATCGCCGTGTTGTTCATCCTCTTCGACATCGAAGTGGTGTTCTTCCTGCCATGGGCGGTGGTCTTCCGTCAGTTGACCTGGTTCGGCCTGGCAGAAATGGCCATTTTCATCACGATCTTACTGGTCGGTTATTTTTACGCGTGGAAGAAAGGAGCTCTTGAATGGGAGTAGAACAAAAACTCGGCAATATGGGCGTGGTGACGACCACGTTGGAAAACGTCGTCAACTGGGGCCGCACCAACGCCATGTGGCCGATGCTCTTCGGCCTGGCCTGCTGCGCCATCGAGATGATGTCCGCCCAGTCCTCCAGTTATGACATGAGCCGCTTTGGCATGGAATTGATGCGCGCCAGCCCCCGTCAGTCGGACCTGATGATCGTGGCCGGGCGCGTTTCGCGAAAGATGGCCCCGGTGCTGCGCCGCCTGTACGACCAGATGCCCGAGCCCAAGTGGGTGATCGCCATGGGCGACTGCGCCTCCTGCGGCGGCGTGTTCAACAACTACGCCATTTTACAGGGCGTGGACGAGGTGGTGCCGGTCGACGTGTACGTGGCGGGCTGCCCGCCGCGCCCCGAGGCCCTGATCCACGGGGTGATGACCCTGTACGAAAAGGTCAAGGCCGACAAGTTCGTAGCCACGGCTCAAACCAAATAGAAAAGGCTCTGGCCGCCGCATCGGCGGCCTCCTGCACCCCCGGGTGCGGGGAGCGGAGAAAGCATGGAAGCAAAACTTGAACCCATCGTAAAGGCATTGCAGGCGAAGCTCGGTGGCTCGTTCGAAGAGTTCCGCGGCGAGGTGCATTACTTCGTCCAGCCCGCGCAGATTGTCGAGGCGCTGACCCTGCTGCGCGACCAACACCAGTTCGAACTGCTCTCGGCGCAGACGGCCGTGGATTACTGGCCGCAGACTTCGCCGAGATTTCACGTCATCTACCAGTTATCTTCGCTGGCGCAGAATATCACCTTCCAGCTGCGTGTCCCGGTCAACGGGGATAACCCCACAGTCCCGACCGCCACGGGGATATTCGAATCGGCCAACTGGCGCGAGCGCGAACTGCTCGACATGTTCGGCATCCAGTTCGAGGGCCATCCCGACCCGCGCCGCATCCTGATGCCTGAAGACGCCGAGGGACACCCGCTGCGCAAGGATTATCCGCTGGGCTACGAAGAGCCGCAGTTCACCTTCAACTTCGAAGATATCGACCTGCGCAAGCCGTACGCGAAGGAATAGCCATGTCCCAGTTACAAGAAGTCACTGTTGACCAATACCGGCACCTCGTCTCGGAGCGCGCGCTCACGGGCGAGACCATGCTGTTGAACATGGGCCCCCAGCACCCGTCCACACACGGCGTGCTGCGCCTGCTGCTCGAACTCGACGGCGAGACCGTCATCAACTGCATCCCCGACATCGGGTTCCTGCACACCGGCATCGAGAAGAACATGGAGGCCAAGACCTACCAGAAGGCCGAAGTGATGACCGACCGCCTCGATTACATGAACACGATGGGCAACAACCTGGCCTATGTGATGGCGGTGGAGAAGCTGGTGGACCTGGATGTGCCGGTCCGCGCCCAGGCCCTGCGCGTCATCCTGAGCGAGCTGCAGCGCATCGCCTCGCACCTGGTCTGGCTGGGCACCTCGGGCCTGGACCTGGCGGCCATGTCCATGTTCCTGTACTGCTTCCGCGAGCGCGAACAGATCCTCGACATCTTCGAACTGGTCTCGGGCCAGCGCATGATGACCACCTACTTCCGCCCCGGCGGCGTGTGGCGCGATGTGCCGGTCGAATTCGAGCAGGCCGTGCGCGATTTCATCAAGATCTTCCCGCGCCGCATCGACGAATACGAGACCCTGCTGACGAAGAATCCGCTCTTCCTGGACCGTATGCTGGGCATCGGCAAACTGGACGCGGCTACCGCCCTCTCTCACAGCGTGACCGGTCCGATGCTGCGCGCCTCGGGCGTCAACTGGGACCTGCGCAAGGCGCGCCCGTACATGGGCTATGAACAGTACGACTTCAACGTGCCCACTCACACAGCCGGCGACACCTACGCCCGCTACCTGGTGCGCGTGCAGGAATTGCGCGAGTCGCTCAAGATCGTCGAGCAGGCGCTCAACAAGTTGCCGCTTGGCCCCGTCCGCTCGGACAACCGCAAGTTCGTTCCGCCACCCCGCTCGGAGATCGGCACCAGCATGGAGGCGCTCATCCACCACTTCAAGTTGTGGACCGAGGGCTTTCCCGCCCCGAAGGCGTCCATCTACAGCGCGGTCGAATCGCCGCGCGGCGAACTGGGCGTCTTCCTCGAAGGTGACGGCGGCCCCAAACCCTACCGCGTGCACATGCGCACGCCCTCCTTCGATAACCTGTCACCGCTGTCCAAGATGGTCAAGGGACATCTCGTGGCGGACCTGGTGGCGATCCTCGCCTCCACCGACATTGTGCTCGGAGATATTGACCGATGAGTCTGGCGCAAAAATATCCCAATGAAGTGAATCAGATTATGGCGAAGTACCCGCCGGAGCACAAACGCTCGGCGGTCATGCCGCTGTTGTACCTGGCCCAGCGTGAAGAAGGCTATGTCACCAAGGACGCGCTGAAGGACATCGCCCAGATGCTCGATATCACCGAGACGGACGTGGCCTCCATCGTGGGCTTCTACTCGCTGTATCACGACCACAAGGCGGGCAAGTACCGCATGCAGGTCTGCACCGACCTGCCTTGCGCCCTGCGCGGCGCGGACAAGTTCCTCGCGGACCTGTGCGGCAACCTCGGCATCCAGGTCGGCGAGACCACGCCCGACGGTCTGGTGACGATCGAAGCGGTCACCTGCCTGGCAGCCTGCGATAAGGCGCCCATGTTCCAGACCCAGGGTCCTGACGGGATCCAATATCACGAGAACATGACCGTGGACAAGACCATGGAATTGATCGAAGCGCTCAAGAACGCGGGCAAGGAGGTCAAATAATGGCACACGTCCTCCTGCGTCATCGTGATATCCCGAACCTCAACCAGCTCGACGTCTATCAGAAGAACGGCGGCTTCGAGGCTTTCCAGAAGGCTGTCACCGCCATGAAGCCCAATGAAGTCACCGACGTGGTCAAGGCCTCGGGCCTGCGCGGCCGCGGCGGCGCGGGCTTCCCAACCGGTATGAAGTGGTCCTTCATCGACAATAAGAACTGGCCGCATTACGTGGTCGCCAACGCCGATGAGTCCGAGCCGGGCACCTTCAAGGACCGCGAGATCATGGAGAGCAACCCCTTCCAGTTCCTCGAGGGACTCGCCATCGCCTCGTACGCCGTCGGCGCAAACGCCGCCTACATCTACCTGCGCGGCGAGTTCTGGCAGGTGGCCGCTCTCCTCGACGAGAAGATCGCTGACATGGAGAAGGCCGGCCTGCTGGGCGAGAAACTTTTCGGCAGTGACTATTCCCTGAACATTTACACCCACCTGGGTGCGGGCGCCTACATCTGCGGCGAGGAAACGGCCCTGCTCGAATCCATCGAGGGCAAGCGCGGACAGCCGCGCATCCGCCCGCCGTTCCCGCCCGCCTATGGCTTGTACGGCAAGCCGACCATCGTCAACAACGTGGAGACCTTCACCAATGTGCCGCCCATCCTCGTCAACGGTGCGGACTGGTACAAGTCGATGGGCACGCCCGACAGCGCCGGGGTCAAGATCTTCTCGCTCTCGGGGCGTGTCAAGAAGCCGGGTAACTATGAACTGCCCTTCGGCACGACCTTCCGCGAGCTGGTCTACAACTACGGCGGCGGCATCCTCGACGACCGTCCGGTCAAGGCCATCATGCCCGCGGGCGCGTCCTCCTCGTTGATCGTAGTGGACGACAAGGCCCTCGACACGCCGATGGACTACGCCAGCGTGCGCACCCTCGGCGCGGACCTCGGTTCCGCTTCCGTGATCGTGATCGACGACACCGTCTCCATCGACTGGGTCGTCAACAAGACCATCCATTTCTTCAAGCATGAGTCGTGCGGGAAATGCACCCCCTGCCGCGAAGGCAATTATTGGATGCTGCACCTGACCGAGCGCATCCACTCGGGCGAAGGCTCGCAGAACGACGTGAGCCTGCTGCTCAACGTGGCCAAGCAGATGCAGGGAAAATGCCTGTGCGCGCTGGGCGAGTTCGCCACCATGGCGGTGGTGACCGGCATCGAACGCTTCCCGCAGGACTTTCAAAAAGCGGTGAAGGCTTAACGGAGTCCGCATGACGAAACAGCTAACACTCATAATCGACGGGGTCCAGGTTACGGTCCCCGAAGGGACGCTCGTGGTGGATGCCGCCAAGATGGCGGGCATCGACATCCCCGTCTTCTGCTACCACCCGAAGATGGAACCGGCCGGCAACTGCCGCATGTGCCTGGTCGAGGTCGGACGCCCGGTCATCGACCGCGCCAGCGGCCAGGCTGTGATGGAAAACGGCCAGCCCAAGATCCAGTTCATGCCCAAACTCGAGACGGCCTGCACCAACACCGTCTCCGACGGCATGGTTGTGTTGACCCAGACCGATAAGGCCAAGGAAGGCCGCAAGGGCACGCTCGAATTTTTGCTGACCTCGCACCCGCTGGACTGCCCGATCTGTGACAAGGGCGGCGAATGCCCGCTCCAGAACCTGACCATGGAACACGGCCCCGGCAAGAGCCGCTTCCTGTATGACGAGAAACTGCACCTGGCCAAACACGTCCCGCTGGGCGAACTGATCTGGCTGGACCGCGAGCGCTGTATCCAGTGCGCGCGCTGCATCCGCTTCCAGGACGAAATTGTGGGCGAGGCCGTGCTCGGTTTCGAGGAACGCGGCCGCTCGACCCAGATCATTTCGCTGTCTGAGCCCGGGTTCGACTCGGTCTTCTCGGGCAACACCAGCGACATCTGCCCCGTCGGCGCGCTGACCACCGCGGACTTCCGCTTCGGCGCGCGCCCGTGGGAACTCCACGCCTCGGCCTCGGTCTGCTCGCAGTGCCCGGTCGGATGCAACACCACCTTCAACACCCGCCGCGAAGCCAAGGCGGGCGGCGAGATCGTCATCAAGCGCGTCATGCCGCGCCAGAACGAGGAAGTCAACGAAATCTGGATGTGCGACAAGGGCCGCTTCGCCTATCACTACGCGGAGAGCGCCCAGCGCCTGGTCAAGCCGACCATCCGCCAGTCGAAAGCCTCGTGGACCGACGCCTTCGACCTGGTAACCCAAACCTTCGAAGCCTCCAAGTCGGACGTGGTGGTACTGGCCTCGGGCCGTCTCTCCAACGAAGACCTGTTCAACCTCAAGTCCCTGGCCGACGGCCTGGGCGGCAAGTCGATCCTCTACACCGACATGGGCGGCGGCGACCTGACCGCGCAGGTCGGCGTGAGCCAGGGCACGGACCTGGGCAAGCTCGGCAAGGGCGACGCGATCCTGGTGGCGGCTTCGGATTTATATGAAGAAGCGCCCGTCTGGTATCTGCGCGTCAAGCAGGCCGCCGAGCGCGGCGCGACCCTGATCGTAGCCAACTCCCGCCACACCAAGCTCGAACGCTTTGCCAAATACGCCATCCGCTATGCCAACGGCGACGAGGTCA